>CAYSMQ010000089.1:0-5981 GCA_964432035.1 uncultured Ardenticatenaceae bacterium | reverse complement strand
GGTCACTATGATTTCCACAACTGTCCACGCACAATCGATCCCTCATCAAAATTCATCTATCGCCTCTATTGCAGATGCAAATGGCAGTTTTGCCATTGAGGCGCGCGAGATTAACGTCTACTATGATGCCTTTCAGGCGGTTAAGAACGTCAGCCTGCAGCTGAGACGAAATAGGATTACAGCCCTCATCGGACCTTCAGGTTGCGGCAAGAGCACGATGTTGCGCTGTTTCAACCGCATGAACGATCTGATCCGTGGCGCACGCGTTGAAGGAGAGATCTTGTTACATGGCAAGAATATCTACGACGCCAACGTGGATCCCGTCGAGCTGCGCCGCCGTATCGGCATGGTATTCCAGAAGCCAAACCCTTTTCCCAAAAGCATCTATGAGAATGTGGCCTGGGGCGCGCGAATAAATGGCTACACCGGCAATCTCGATGGCCTGGTGGAAGCGTCCCTACGCCAGGCGGCGCTGTGGGATGAAGTCAAGGATAAACTCCAACAGAGCGGATTGTCGCTCTCCGGCGGACAGCAGCAACGCCTGTGCATTGCGCGCGCAATCGCCGTCAAACCGGAGATCATCCTTATGGATGAGCCGGCATCAGCGCTGGATCCTATTGCCACCATGCGCATTGAAGAGTTGATACAAGAACTAAAACAAAACTATACTATCGTCATCGTGACCCACAATATGCAACAGGCATCGCGCGCTTCGGATTTCACGGCGTTTTTTAACGTCGATCAAAGCCGGACCGGTTATCTGGTAGAATACGGAGAAACCACACAGATCTTTACCAATCCCGGAAACGAGCTGACCGAGCAGTACATTACGGGGCGTTTTGGATAGAAGTGTCATGAATAGTCAAGAGGTGTTAAAATACCGCGTATTGATTTTATGTACCGGCAACTCCTGTCGCAGCCAGATGGCAGAAGGATTAATCAATCATTATCTTGGTGAAAGCTGGCAGGCATATTCGGCAGGGACGGAACCATCCGGTTACGTTCATCCGCTGGCTATTGAAGCCATGCACGAGCTTGGCATAGATGTCTCACAACAAGACTCTAAAAGTAGCGACGTCTACCGCAACGTAAGCTTTGACCAAGTTGTGACCGTATGCGATGATGCCGCCGAGAACTGCCCACTGTGGTTGGGCGGCGGCAAGGTCAACCATATGGGCTTTCCCGATCCCGCCAGGGCAACGGGAAGCGATGAGGAAAAGATGACCTTCTTCCGCCAGGTTCGAGATGATATTCGCGACCGCTTATTACCGTTTTTAGAGCAACAGATCGGCGACTGAACAGTTAGACAATCCTGGCGCCCATCCCACTGCTGGCGCCTCACAAGAGGAGGGACCTATGTCCCGAAATGTATTTGATCGGGAATTACAGAAATTGCAGGACCGTTTGTTGGCCCTTGGCAGCGAAGTAGAGCAAAACGTTGTTACCGCTGTCAATGTCCTCGTCGAGCGCGACGAAGTTACTGCGCGCAAGTTAATCGCATCTGATACGCGCATTAATGAAGAACAGATGTCGATTGAAAACGATAGTCTTATTCTGCTGGCGACACAGCAGCCATTGGCGACCGACCTGCGCGTTCTGGCTTCCGTCATCTCCATTGCCACTGAGCTTGAGCGCATGAATGACTACGCCAAGGGCATTGCCAAAATTCAGCTTATGATTGGCGATGTGCCGCTTCTGGACGTGGTCGAAATTCTGCCACACATGGCGGAAAAGGCGCGCGGCATGCTACATCGCGCTCTGCAGGCCTTTATCGATCGCGACGTAGACGCTGCCTATGCCATTCACGAGGAAGATGACGACGTAGACGCGCTGTATAATCGCGCCTACGAACAGCTCGTCGCCGATATTACGGCCGATCCCAGCATTATGGATCAGGCTACGCATTTGCTGTGGGCCGCCCATAACCTGGAGCGCACGGCGGACCGCGTCAGCAACATCTGTGAACGCGTTGTTTTTACAGCCAGCGGCAAGATCGTCGAAATGCCGGGCGAGGAAGAGACAGAAATCGTCTATCCTCAAGAGTGAGACGGCCGAGCAGCCTTTCTCCACGCCCCTCCCTTTTCTTTTGTTTGCCCTCCCCTGCCACTTGTGCAAGAATCACTTGTTCATAACTAAGAGAGAAGGGATCAGTCACCATGCACATCCTCGTAACAAACGATGACGGCGTCAGCGCGCCGGGTTTGATGGCGCTGGCGCGGGCGATGCAACCGCTGGGTGAGATCACCGTGTTGGCTCCGCACCAAAATTGGACCGCCGGCGGGCACGTCAAAACACTGCACCGTCCCATACGGGTGCGACGCGCTGTCCTAGATGACGGCACGCCTGCGCTTGCCAGCGACGGCGCGCCTTCCGACTGCGTTGCGCTGGCTATGTTGGGCCTGATCGAAAAGGAGATCGATCTCGTCGTCTCAGGCATCAATCCCAACGCCAACATGGGGCACGACATTACGTATTCAGGCACTGTGACCGCTGCCATGGAGGCCGTAATCTCGGGTGTGCCGGGAATTGCCTTCTCGCTGGCCTCGCCGGGTACGATTCCCGAAGAGTTGGACTTTGGCGCCGCCGCAGGGGTCGCCCGGCAAGTTGTGCGAGTGGCAATGGCTCAGGGGCTGGATGATGATTTATTGTTGAACGTGAATATCCCGTATGGTCCCACATCAGAACTCAAGGGCATGCGCATCACCAGACAAGGCCTGCGTGTTTACCGCGACAAGCTGGTCGAGCGGGTCGATCCACGCGGGCGGCCCTACTACTGGATTGGGGGAGAGTGGCCCACAGGCGTCCCCGACGAGGGCACGGACTTTGGCGCCGTAGAGGAGGGTTACGTGTCCATCACGCCTTTGCAGCTGGACCTCACCGATCGCCAGCGTCTGGATCAACTGGCAAGCTGGGACTGGTCTTAAATGGAGGCAGCCAGACGTATTGCTCATGATTTCGGGCTACGCGCCGAGCACGTCGGCGCCACAATAGAGCTCCTTGACGAAGGAAACACGCTGCCCTTCATCGCCCGTTATCGTAAGGAAGTCACCGGTCGCCTGGACGAGGAACAGATTCGCGCTATCGGCGATCGGCTGGATTCGCTACGCGCCCTGGACGAGCGTCGCGAGGTCGTCCTGACCTCCATCTCCTCACAGGACAAGCTTACGCCCGAACTGCAAAAGCAGATTCGCGCGGCAGAGACGCTGACGGAACTCGAAGACCTTTACCAACCGTTCAAGCCCAAACGGCGCACGCGGGCGAGCATGGCGCGCGAGAAGGACCTGGAACCGCTGGCGCAAATGATCATTGAGCAGGTTCAGACGCGCAAGTCCCTTGAGCAACTCGCCACACCCTTTCTAAGCGACGAGGTCCACTCAGTTGAGGAAGCGTTGGCAGGCGCGCGTGATATCGTCGCGGAAACGATCAGCGATCACCCAGGCGTGCGAGGTAAAACACGTGAAAAGGCGTTGCGCTGGGCGATTTTGCGGAGCGAGCGAATACCAAAAAGCGAAGATCCGCGCGCCGTTTACAAACTGTATTACGAGTTTGAAGCCAACGTGGAGCGTCTGCGCCCGCACCAGATTCTGGCTATCAATCGTGGAGAGTCAGAGAAGGTATTGCGGGTGCATGTTGAGGTCGCGGAACGGGATTGGTTGCGCGCCATCCAGGCCGAATTCCGCGCGCACTTCCGCTCGCCATTCGCCAGCCAGCTACAGGAGGCGACGCAGGACGCCGCGCAGCGGCTGCTTCTGCCGGCGATTGAACGGGATGTGCGGCGGTCGTTGACAGAACAAGCTGAGCAGCACGCCATCGACGTCTTTGCAGAGAATCTGAGAAATCTACTGTTGCAACCCCCGCTCAGCGGGCACGTGGTGATGGGCATCGACCCCGGTTACCGTACGGGCTGCAAAGTTGCCCTGGTCGACGGGACGGGAAAGGTCCTGGATACATCAACCATATACCCCCACGCGCCCAAGAATCTGTGGGATCACACGCTAGATGAGCTCGAGGCGCTGGTGCAGCGTCATGGGGTAACGCTCGTCGCCATCGGCAACGGTACTGCCTCGCGTGAAAGCGAAGAGCTCGTGGCCCAGCTGATCGGTCGCATGGAGAATGAGGCTGACGGTGCGTTGCACTATCTCATCGTGAATGAAGCCGGCGCCAGCGTGTACAGCGCCAGCCCGTTGGCGCGCGCTGAGTTACCCGACCTAGACGTGACGCTGCGCGGCGCGGTTTCGATTGCGCGCCGTGTTCAGGATCCGCTTGCCGAACTGGTTAAAATCGATCCGCAGTCGCTTGGGGTCGGCCTCTACCAACATGACGTTAACCAGACGGCGCTGTCAGAGGCCTTGGCGTGGGTCGTGGAGTCCGTAGTCAATCGTGTGGGGGTGAACGTAAACACGGCCTCCCCGGCGTTACTTAGTCACGTGGCCGGTATCGGCCCGCGTCTATCGGAAAACATGGTGGCGCATCGCAACCAGCACGGCCCGTTCCCCAGCCGCCGAGCGCTGCTTGAGGTTTCCGGCATGGGTCCCAAAACATTCGAGCAGGCGGCCGGTTTTTTGCGCATCAACGACGGGGAGAATCCATTGGACGCCAGCGCCATCCACCCCGAGAGCTACGATGTCGCGCGCACCATCTTGCGCCGTGCAGGCGTTTCGCCGGACACACCTCCACCGGAGCGGGAAAAGGCGCTAAAAGCCTTGCGCGCCAGGGCGTCGATTGAGACGCTGGCAGAAGAGTTGGGCGCGGGCGTTCCGACTCTCGAAGACATCTTCGAACAACTGGCGCGACCCGGACGCGATCCGCGCGAAGACGCGCCGGCGCCCATCTTACGCAGCGACGTGCTCTCCATGGACGATCTTCATCCCGGCATGCGTCTAAAAGGCACTGTGCGCAACGTCGTCGACTTTGGCGCGTTCATCGACGTTGGTGTGAAGCACGACGGGCTGTTACACCGTAGCAAGAAGCCGCGCAACGTCGATCTCGCCGTGGGTGACGTCATTGAAGTTACGATCCTGAAGGTAGAACCGCAGCGAGGACGTATCAGCTTTGGCTGGCCCGACCATAGTTGACATGGCCTATTAGGCGTTTGACCTGCCGGCGGCTTGCTAGATTAAAAAAAGGAATTCGAGTGAGCTCCCCAGCTCTCGACTGTAGCCGGTTTCCCGCAGCGTAATCCTACTGGTTCGCTACTTCGCTTTCGACGCTCAGGGCGGCGCGCTGGAACAGTTCACCGTTAATCCAGACTTCAAGCGTATAGTCGCCGGGCGCAAAGCCTTCTGGCGGTTCATAGTAAATCCACCCAGGGCCGTCCTCTCCGTAGGCCCAAAGTTCATTACCGCCATTAACAATGTCGCCATTGCGACGCCAGATCCAGGACCAGGCCATACCTTCTACCATGTGATCGTAGTCGAAGGTGGCATAGATTGTATAGAATCCCTCACCAAACACCTGACGCGGCGAAACGGGTTTGTAGTTGTCGTCAATTTCTGTGGAAAAAACTAGGGGGGCGATTGTCGTATCTGGAAGAAGTTCTTCTTCTGGCTCCACCGAGTTGAACTCTTCGGGTAGCGCCAAAGATAGGGTCAGGCCATCGGGTAAGGTGCGATCGGTGGGAAGGCCTACAGCACTCGAAATCCCGGTGGTCGACGATACGGCGCTGGCGACGAGATTGGTATTATGCGTAAAAGATTGTGAGCCTTCTTCGTCGAAGGCCAATACCGGAATCTCATCGGCTGCTTCCACTGGCTTGGCCTGGGCCAGCACCGCCATGCGCATGGCATTGTCGGCCGGCTTCTGATTGGTATAAGCAACCGTTCCACCTGCCAACACCAAAAGAGCAACGAGCGCCCAGAAATATCCTTGAAGTCGCTTTTCAGCTTGTTGGCGAAGGAAAAAGTAGGAAGAGCGCTTCGACTGACGCCAAGCGCTAACTATTTTTATTACGGTAAACAAAACGAGAATGCCAAACAGACCAT
>CAYSMQ010000088.1:0-14016 GCA_964432035.1 uncultured Ardenticatenaceae bacterium | reverse complement strand
ACGAGCAGTTTATGTCCGCACGTGAGCGCGACGAAATCGCCTCGCAGGGTCTGGTCACGGGCACAACGGTGCAGCTACCGCCCGATCAGGCCACGCTGTTAGAGGAAAATTTGGAGCTGTTGGGCGAACTCGGCTTCCAGGTCGAGCTCTTTGGACCGAACACCTTCAAGGTGCGCGCGGTTCCGGCCCTGCTCTCAAAGCTGGACCCGGCCGCCGGCTTGCGCGCCGTGGTCGAAGATCTGGAGTCGGGCAAGGAACCGCTGCAGGAACGGGAAGAAGCGCGCCTCATTTTAAGAGTGTGCAAGACGGCGGCCATCAAGGCCGGTCAGAATTTGTCGGTTGCCGAGATGGAGGCCATGATCCGGCAGCTCGAGAAGTGCCACAGTCCCCACACCTGTCCTCACGGCCGCCCCACGCTGATTCACCTTTCGGCGGCAGCCCTGGCCAAACAGTTCGGGCGAATGTGATTGGGGACCGCAGACGACGGACAGCAGACCGCATCTATCATCCCAACTGCGGTCCGCCGTCTGCCGTCCGTCGTCCTAATAAAGGAACATCGGCTTACCCAACACGTGCCGTACTTTGGGCCGGTACTCGTCGACATCGTACAGCTCATCGACGTCGACGCGCTTGATGCCGCTGGTAACCGTGCTGACGGGAATGTGCGTGTAGGTGCCATCGCGTAGAGCCACCATGCGCCCGCTGACGTGATTGCCGATAAGGTCCATGGCCATGTTGGCGAAGTTGACAGCCACCATCAGATCCAATGCGTCTGGCGCGCCTGAACGCATGAGGTAGGCGAGGCGCTGGATAATCATGTTTTCGCCCGTGATTTTCTTCAAAGCTTCGCCCGTGATCTCGCCGATGCCGCCTAGCTTGCGATGTCCGTAGGCGTCTGTCTCGCCGTACTCCACCACCTTGCCGCCGATCATGTGCGCGCCTTCGCTAATCGTCACCATGGCATAGTTACTGGGATTGATGCGTTTGTCACGCATCACCAACTCGCCTAAGCGCTCCGGATCAAACGGCACTTCCGAAATGATGGCGCGGTCCACGCCCGCCAGGTAGGAGCTTATCAGGCTCGTCTCTCCACTGTTGCGGCCGAACAACTCGATGACGGCAATGCGCTCGTGAGAGCCGGTGCTGGTTCTTAGCTGGTGAATGAACTGCACGCTGCGCGTCACGGCAGTGCTAAAACCAATACAATAGTCAGTACCATATACGTCATTGTCCATCGTCTTGGGAATGGCCACAACGGGGAATCCTTCGCTGTGCAAACGCTCCCCATAGCTCAGCGTGTCATCGCCGCCGATGGGAATCAGCGTATCGATGCCCAGGTATTCCAGATTTTGCATCACGTGCGCCGTGAAGTCTCTGGGTCTGGGGTCGCTGGCTTCGGCTTCAGGGTGCTCCGGATCCTGCAAAAACTCGGGGACATCTTCCGGCTTCACTTTGCCAGGGTTCGTGCGGCTGGTGTGCAAGAAAGTACCGCCGGTGCGATCGATGGTGCGCACGATCTGCCTATCCAACGGCATCAGGTTCTTTTCTTCGCTTTGCGGGTCGTCGCGATTGAACTCCAGCAGACCGCCCCAACCACGCCGAATACCGACCACCTGGTGACCGTCACGCTCGGCGCGGTTGACGACCGCCTTAATACAGGGGTTAAGACCGGGAACATCGCCTCCGCCGGTCAAGATTCCAATTTTCATTTCTTTCCACTCCTTTCCGACTATTATCTCAAAATACGTCGCGGTAAACTCAGCCGTCAGGGTGCCTCAATGGGGCGAACGCCTGTTTTCCAGTCGTATCGCATTCTTAGAACGGTGGGAAATAGAACGGCTGAAGTGGGATTTCAGGCTTTCCACTGCGATAATACCGCTAAGAACGCGGCTTTTCAACCGGCGCAAGTGGCGAGAGAATAGGTAGATTGCCCACGCTTGCAGGCGGTCCTCATTCAACCACAATCTCGATGAAAATCGTGTCACCCCCATCACTGCGCGCCAGCCGGCGACCGCTGGCAGGATCGTAGAGACCGATCCCTATCAGATACTCACCGGGCGGCAAAGCAACAGGAACGTCCAGCGTGTGCGCGTCGTCGACGACATCACCCGCGCGCCAGAAGGAGGTGGGATAGAATCCAGAAACGGGTGGGCCGTCTGCCGTTGTCAGGGGCTGCGCCTCGCGCTCCTCCAGAAGATGTACGAACACCGTATAATCCTGCGCGGGCTGCCCCGTGGCCTGCCAGAAAAGAACAATCTCAAGCGGTTCGCCGGCGCGAACCGCCTGGGTGGGCAGCGAATAGCCCAGCAGCCGGACGCCGTCCTCCAGCTGCACTTCGCGAGCGATTGGCGGCGACGGCGGCTCAGCATCGGGATCTGGCCCCAGGCGCGCGTCGCCCACCAGCAGAAGTTCCAGCGTTGCTCCAGAGGAATCTGTCATAGGCAAATCGCTGTCAGATTGCGGATCGTAGAGGCCCACACGCACCTGCAGGCGGGCGGGCGCCCGCGCATCGTCTCGCACATAGAGATGATAGTCGTCGCGCCAGATCTGGCCCGCCTGCCACCTGCTGGTGGGAATCATCCCTTTTGCCGGGTGGCGATCGATGGAAGAAACGGAGTCTAGACCTCGACCGAGCAAGTGAATGGAGCTCAGATAGTTTCGCTCCACGGGGTCCACGGCCCGCCAGTAGAGGATGACCGTGACCGGCTCGCCGCCGGGAACCACGCTCTGATCCGGCGGTACGTGTGCTCCAACAAGGTCGATGGCGCCCTGGGGCGCGTGGAAGCGGATGGGCTCGATGGCATGCGCCGCCGGCGCGGCCTGCAGGGGTTGCGGAAAGGCGTAAGCGGGCCGGTGGGTGCTCCTGGGCAAGACAGCCGCGACCATAAAGGTCGCGCCGGCGACGACCCCGGCAAGGGCGCCGCGCCGCCGCAGAGGAGCCCACTGCAGCAAGCCCTGAGCAAGCACGACGTTGATGGCACCCAGCGCAGGGAAAATGAGCCGGCCTTGAAACGCCGGAGAAATGATATTCCAGCGGATCAACAGAATGAAAAGCAGGATAGTCCAGCCCACTAGCAGCAACCACAACGGTCTGCCGGCGCGCTCTTCCTTTCGGCGGCGCCAGAGCCAGTAGCCGAAACCGGCGAAACCCGCCAGCGCCAGCAGGTTATAGGCAGTGTAGAACAGCTGCGGCGCGGCGACGTTCACGCCGCCAAAAAGGCCCCAAAAGCTGCGGTAAAAGGTGCCAAATTCGGCGCGCCAGTCGGCCCAGGTGATCGCTGTGTCCCGCGTCCCTTGCACGGCAATAAAGACGTTCATCGCCGTGGGATCGCCGTACAGTTGCCAGTTGCGCCAGAGCCAGGGCGCGGCAACGACCAGCGCCACAAGCGCCACGAGGCTACCGCTCAGCAACAGGTAGCGCGCGTCGTTTCGCGTCTTCGCCAGCCAGGCCAGGAGCAGCGCGGTGAGCGCCAGCAAGCCGCCCAGGCTTAGCTTCGTCAATAGTCCGAGACCTAACAACAGGCCCAGACCCGCAAAGCGACGCCAACCACGGGTGGGATGGGGCGGCCGTCGCCAGAGCGTGAGCATGACGAACAAAGCCGCGTGCCCCAGCAGAATAGACAGCGCGTCATTATTGACGGCGGCGCTGACAAAAAGAAACATAGGGTTAAAAGCGGTCAACGCCGCCGCCAGAAGCCCGATGGTATCGCTAAATACAAGACGACCGATACGTTCTGTCAGCACGATGGCGCCCGCGCCAAGAAGCAACGTGGCAAAGCGGATCACGTAGATGGCCAGGACCGACCCTTGCCAGGGAAAGGCCTCCCGCTGTGGGTTGTGCAGAATCAAATTCTTGTTGCCGAGCTGGTTGGGATCGCCGATGAAGGCGTGGCGGTTGACGTCGTGGAGCTGCGCAAGATCGCCGCTGTCGATCCAGCTCGTCAGGCCCGCCATCAGCACGTAATAGAGCGGCGGTTGCGCTCCTTCCTGCAGCCATCGGCCTGGGTCCTGCGGGTCAAGAACAGGCAGCCGCCCTTCGCGTTGCACATACTGCACCACCGGATAGTGCTTATACTCGTCTGACGCCTCCAGGGGCGGGGTCGCCAACGCATAGGATACACCCAGCAGCAGATATGCAAGCAGGATGATCCACAGCCATTGGCGCCGCGTGATGTTAGTCACGGGCTACCCGCGGCGGTTGAAGGCGTGTTTGAGGTAATATGGAATTGCATCACGGTAACCGCCTCGACCCCATCTTCAAAGCGCTGCCGTTCGCCCGTTTGCGGCTCGTAAAGACCCACAACCAGGCTGGCCCACCTTTCCTCCACCTCTTGCGGAAGCAGAATCTCGTGCTCATCCAGGATTCTTTCGCCCACCTGCCACGTATCCATCGGCCGCGTGCCGTAGGCCGGTACGCCGTCATGTTGTGCAATAAGCTGTCCATTCCTATCCAACACGTGCACAAAAACCGTGTAGTTTTCTTCAGTCTCTTCCAAAGCCTGCCAAAGCAAACTCACATTCAACTCAGATCCGGCCGGAATCGCAACTACATCCCGTTCCATGCTCATCGGCAGGCCGTTCACTGTGAGATACACACCGTCGAGCTGCAACCGTTCGCTCGTAGCGTTTGCCGGCGATAAGAATAGCTCGTCAATGGTGTGCAACGGCCTGTAGCCTTCCAGCGTGACCTCATCAAACGTGAGACGCTGTTCCAATAGCAGATGAAAGTCGAGCCAGCGGAAGACCAGATTGTCCGGATCCCAGTGCGACTGATTCTCGGGCACAAACCACAAGCGGTTGTATTCCTGCGCCAGCGCGCTCATCTTCCCTTCCACCTGCGTTTCGGTCGGAGTCTCCTCAGCCGGCTTTAGTTCAAAGGCAACTGGAACGTCACGCAGGTAGTAGGCGAGTGCCGGGTCCGGAAAGTTGGCCAGGAAAACGTCTCCCACTTGTACAGTGGCTTCCAGATACTCGGCCAATGGGCGATAGCCGCGGGATCGTCCATGCTCATAAGGATCGCCCCAGTAGCGCGCCAGCGCAACCGTATTCAACCCGATAACAATCAATGCGAGTATAACGGCGGCTGTACGACGCCAATTGCGCGCGCCCGTGCCTCGCTGCCACAGGCATCGAAGTCCGGCGACGAACAATGCCCACCAGGCGGGAGCCGCTACGGTGATGTAGAAGGGATTGAACGTGGCGCGCCGCAACTGGATCAGATAGGCGCCAAACATGGCGGTCGCCAGCCAACCTCCTAGCAGAACGGCCCAGGATCTTTGTCGCCGCCATAAACCCGACCAACCCACTACACAGAGGAGCGTTGCTCCCAAAATGGCCCAGGGTCCGATGACGTCAGACATTGCCGGGCCGCCGAGCAGCTCTCTAACCGTCACCATCAAGAATGGCGACAGATATATTGGCCCCGAAACAGATAACCGTTGAGACCATCCGTCGAGGTTGGCCAAGACCCAGGGCAGGTATAGTGCCAGTGCAGTCAAACCTGATGCCAGCCACGCCGTCAGCCGGCGCCGGTAGTCGGGTAACGAGAGCAGGTACAAGCCATGCGCCGACAGCGCAAACAGGCTGTAAAGATGGCTATACATAGCCAACAGGGCGACAAGGGTATAAAGCGCCCACATCCTGACAGCCATCTGGCGTGCTGCTCGAACCAGCAGCAACGTTGCCAGCGTGCAGAATAACAGCGCCAAGATCAAGTGGCTGCGCGTATCCTGAGACAGCCAGACCTGGGATTGCGAAATGGTCATGAAAAGGGCCAGCAAAAGACCTTCGCTGCGGGACCAGATCTGTTTGCCGAGCCGGTACATCAAAGGTATGAGCAACAGGCTTCCAAGCGCCGGCAGGACGCGCATGGCAAACTCGCTATCGCCGGCGATAGGCAACCAGGTTGAGAGCAAGAGATAATGTAGCGGAGGATGCGGATCGGCCACCTCAAGCAGAGACGGAATGACGTGGGTCAGGGGCCGGCTGGCGATGACGAAACTGAACGCTTCATCACTGCGCAACTCCTGCACACCCAGATTGAACAGCCGCAAGCTTGCCGCCAGGAGAGTAATGCCCCAGAGTAGACTGCGGCTATGGGCCACGACAAACGACCATAGTTTGTCAAGCGCCGCAGAATAACCCGCGGGCGGAGCCGGCAGCGAACTATCTGGGGCAAGCCGCCAGCTTCGTCCGCGCTGGGTCACACGCGGTTGCCAGGTGCGCGCCACAACGAACGCTGCAACAACGCTCAGCCCCGAAAGCAACAGGCCAACAAAGACAACGATCGGAAGAAAACGCAGGATGACCGTATGTTTCCCCGGCGGCACGACAAGCGCCTGGAATGCATAATTAGCCGCATACAGTGGCGCGGGACTGCCGTCGAGCGTCGCTTGCCAGCCGGGATAACGCCACTCGCCGATCACCAGGAGCGCGTCTGTTTCCGTCTCCACGTCGATTTCCAATCCGTTGGCCTGGATTCGCCGCACAGCGACCGTCCCGCGCGCGGCGGGCGAGGCGTCATCCGGCGTCCGAACGCGCTCTAGACCGTCTACCTGGGTGTGCAAGACGACCTCGCTCGACACGTCAAAGTCGGGCGCCGTCAGCTGTTGCAGCGCTTCCTCCGGTCCGGCGACTTGCCGCGGACGGTAGCTCAACCAGGCGCGACCGGGCGGCGCTTCTGCCGGTCGATAGAGTCCGGCGTCGACCTGGCGGCTCGGCTGAAGCGGCCGGTCGACGTCTGTGACCAGCGAAGCCCGTTCGCTCGGAGGCTCAGGGCTAATCACGTGTGCGACGTCCAACAATTGCCACCGTATGGGTTCGGGCAGGGCCAATATCGCATCCGTGATCTGCAACCGTAAGGGACTGATGCCCCAGATGTCTTCCAATCCGTAAACTTCGCCCACATTGGCATCGAACTGATTTCCGGTGTCGATGCGCCCCGCTAGCCCCGGCCGTTGGTCAGCCTGCAGCTGCGACAACCACGCCGGGCGCTGCAAATAGTCTGTAGCGGCGCCCGCTTCACGGATCGTGTTAATACCGCTCGCCAGACACAAATCGACGCCAAGCAGAAGAATCAGACCGGCAAAAGCAAGCGGCCGGCCGCCACCCCAACGCAGAAAGGAGAACGCGAGCGTGAAAATCGCCAGCTGACCCAGCCATTGAAGACCGTCGCGCGTCAGATCGGTCCGTGGTGAAGCGATCAAAAACAGTCCACAGAGTCCGAGTCCCAAGAGAGCCAGTTTCAGCGGACCACTCAATAGCTCGCGCCGCCTCTCACCTTCCAGACGCAACCACAAGGCAACGCCCTGCGCGGCTAGCAAAGCCCAGCTGAGGCTGACAATGCCCAGGAGCCGCTCCTGTTGGCGAAACAAAGAAAAGCCGGGGGCCAAGTAGTAGAGCAAGCGAAAGAGGATGCCTTCTTCGCCGAGAGCAAAGATGGCTGCTAACAGGCCTAGAACCGACCAGAATACGATTTCAGCGCGGCCGCCAGGGAGCTGCCATTGGTCGTCACGTTTGTCGACAGTATGGCGACCAAACCAGGCGTAGAAGGCTAGTAAAACCGTAACAAGGCCCACATATTCCGTGTTCCATTCTGTCAGGAGATTCGGTGTGAACGTCTGCAGGTAGTTCAGTAACCGTTGGCCAGTTGCCACAAATTCAAAGGAGACATCCGCGCGTGTACTGTGTAGTAGAAACTGCAGCGCGGGTAACCACATCGCTGCCGATACGCCAAAAGCGACAACCAGCAAGGTTATCCCCGCCAGCAGAATCCATCGCCCAGTCCAGCGCGCGCGCACGGTCTGGAACAGGAGATAAGCGCCGGCAACGTAAGCCACGTGTAGAAAGGTTTGTGGATGGCCCGCCAGAGCGCTCATGGCCAACACAAGACCGGCTCCAATCAGCCAGGAATAGGGGCGTTCGCTGTGTGATGCTCGCCAGACGAAGAGCAGCGCCAGAGGTAGCCAGGTAATGGTTTCCAGGATCGCCAGCTGTAACAGGGGAAAGGTCGTCAGATAGCTGCTCAGACCAAAGGCGACGGCGCCCAACAGCGCAGCCCTGCGCGACGTGGTAAGCGCATAGGATAAACCGTACGTAAATACGCCGGCGAGCCAAACGTGAAAGATGGCCTCCAGTTGCAGAACGTAGAGCGTCAATCCCCATGGCAAACTCAGAAGGATAGTTACTAATCGCAGTGGGTAAAACGCCGCCGACTGAACATCGGCGGCAAAGGGAAAACCGCCATAGCTGCCCGGCGACCAAAAGGGAAATCGCCCCTCTGCCAGCTCTCGCGCCTGAAAAGAGGCATAGGCGTGGAACTGGCCCGTGAAATCTCCGGCCGGTAGATGTTCAATATTCAAAAGCAACGTGGCGAAGAAAATGCCGCAAAAGAGCGTCCACACTGCCAGCGCCGGCAGGTGACGTCGCCAATATCCCTGGCGCGCCGCGAGTTCATCATGTGCTCTGGGCCGCGTGCTCATGGCCTGATCGTTACGTCTTGCAAGCGCACGGCGTCGTTCTCTACTCGTTCACCGTCGACGAAAGCCGGCAACCGTTCTCCCGTGTCGGGATTGTAAAGCCCGACGGTCAGGCGATATACGCCCGCTGCGGCGTCCGGTGGGACGCTCAGGAGGCGCTCGTCGACGAATACCTCTCCTGCACGCCAGCTAGACGTGGGCCTGAATCCGTTTAGCGGTGCGCCGTCGGCCTGCGTGACGGGCGTCTCTCCGTCGCGCACAACGTGTACGAAAACGTGATAGTTGAGCGGCGGCGCGTCCTGAACCGCCCGCCAGTAAAGCGTCAGCGGCGCCGTCCCGTCCGGCGCGAGAGCGTCGCTCCCTAAATCGTAGCCGTGCAATTCAAACAGGGGCGGATCGCCGAACTGGGCAGCATGTGCAGTGGCGATGGGCGGGAAATCGGTCTCCATGGGCCACGCCTCAATCTCCACCTCCCCAATGTCCAGCGTCCGTCCCGAAAGCCCCAGATTCACCGGCAGGGCGCGCTCACCGTCCGCGGAGAGCACGGACAGCTGCAGTTCGTAGAAACCTTCTGGCACGATTGCCGGCGTGGCCATCTGTATTTTCCCTCTCAAAAGCCGATCAGGTTCCCACTCCGTCGCGGGATAGTCGGGCCGCGTTAAAGCCGCCTGCGACTGAGCCACAATTTCACCATCCACGGACACCATCTGCAGGCGCATCACATGTTCTTCAGGCAGCGAACGGCGCGCGCACCACAGCATGTCCAGCGTCAGCGCGTGCCCGGGCCGGTACGTCTGGGCCGGTTGGCTAACGCCGCGTAGTTCCAGGCTCGTGCCAAACATATCTGCGGCTGGCGTCAGGCCGGAATCATCCGGTAGCGGCTGCCGGCAACCGGCTGCGTCCACGGTCACATCTGGCAGGCGCAGGTCGGCGCCGCCATCCTGTAGCGTCAAGGGCCCCTGGCCCCCCCGATCAAGGATGCGCATCCACACCTGGTAAACGCCCGGCGGCAATCCTACAGGCAGCCGCGAAAAGTGATCGTAACGGACGAGCTGATCCCTGGGCCAAACGGGCGGCGGATAGGCGGGCCACAAGCCGCCGTCAACCTGTCCCCACAGCTGTCCGGCCTCGTCTGTGAAGCGCAAGGAAACGCCATAGTCAGGGTTTTCAGAGCCAGGCACGCCGTTGCGCGACATATAATAGGTGACGGCAAAGGTTTGGCCACTTTCCAGCCGGGTCGGCATGGACAGCCCATGCAGTTGCAGTCCATGGTCGAACAGGGCCCCCTGCTCGGTCACCCCTGCCGGCAACGTGTCGCGTTGCGGCCTTGCGCTGTAGGCTCTCAGGCGCACACGTAGCCACATCCAGGGAAACCGCTCGTCCATGAGGGGATGCCAATGTTCGTCGGCCCAGTCGACAAGGAATTCTCGTGGAAAGCCGGTCCGCGGTTCCGGTTGCGTCAGAAACCAGACCACCTCGCCTTGTTCTCCGGCAGCCTGCAGCCGGGCAACCGCTTCCGCCCGGTCCTGGCGCCCGTACAAAGGGACCACGGCAACCGGCGCCTGTCCGTCATAGTAGGCGTCAAACGTGAACTTGATCAGAGAGTCGTGAAGTACGATGACGTCATCGGGCGCTGCCCTGCGGTTGAGAAATTCGGCCGCCGCGCGCACGTCGTCGCGCACAAGCAGCGGATCGTGAAACTGGCGCTCTAACCACACAACCTGGACGACCAAAAAGAGGGCCGCCAAAAACAGGGCCAATCGTCGCGCGACCGGCCTCATGGTAATCCCTGGAGCAGAGAGTGCGGCAGGCGCGATGGCGCCCAAGAGAAGGAACGGCGGCAGACCGATGAGCAGGTGGCGCGTGCCGTTGAATAGCGGGTTGATGGTCGACAACGCTAGTAGCAGACCCAGAGGAACCAGCTGGTAACCGAGCAAGAACAGGGTAGAAGGACGACGGCGGCGCCAGCTCCACCACGCGCCTGTGATGAAGAGCAGCATGCCCGGCGCCACGCGCCACCACGGATGCCGCAGGCTGCGGCTCATGCCCACGCTAAAGGCGCTGGCAGCCTGGCCTGCCACGTCGAGCAAACCCACGTGGAAGAAATCCACCTGCCGGCCTGCCTGGAACCGAGAAAATGCCACCAGTAGCGCGGGAAGGGCAATGGCCAACGCCAGAAGCAAACCCACCCACAACCAGGGTGCTTTCCCCAGGCCCAGGCGAGCCCGGCTACCGGCCTTCTTTACCGCCGCACGCCTGACTCTACGTTCCGTCCACCAACGTTGCAACAGGGGCAGGACGAAGGCAGCCAGCGTGAAGGCAAGAACGAAAAAGCCGAAATAGTGCGTGTAAACGCCCAAAAGGCCGGCGCCCAACCACAGGGCAGCCCAGGACCAGCGCTTCCGGCTTCCCGAACGTGCAAGAATGTAGCGCGCGACCCCATAGACGGAAAAGAGATTGATGGTGATCAGTAAGGCATAGTTGCGCAGGACCTGCGTCTGCCACACGTGAAACGGAGAGACGGCGAGAAACAGGGCTGCCAGAACTCCCACGCGCCAGGAAAACAGCGCGCGTCCCAGAACGTAGAGTAGAGGGATGGAAAGCGTGCCCGCCAATACCCCCATAGTGCGCAGCAGAAAAACGTGCTCGCCGAAGAGCACATACCAGCCTCGCAACAGCAAGAAATAAAAGGGCGGGTTTGTGTCCACTGTGCGCACGCCGTCTACGGTAATCGTGTTGGCGAAGACCTCAGCCGCCGGCTGCTGCGCGCGGTAGAGACTGAGCCCTTCGTCGCTCCACAATGATTGGCCCTCAAGTTCATAGAGGCGTAAGGCGAAGGCCAACAGGCAGATCACAACCAGCCCCAAGAGTAGCCGGCTCTTGTGCCGTCGGTCGCGGGTGAGTGCCAGAGAATTCATGGCGAAATGGCCGGTCCTGGTATCTGCACGGCATCCGGCAGCCCGTCGCCGTCGCTTCGCTGCAGGCGCGCGTTGTCCGCCGGGTCGTAGAAGCCCAAGAGGACAGACGTGTCGCCGGCTTCGGCATCGGCCGGTAGTGCAAAGACGTGTTCGTCGGAAATCACTTCGCCCTCTCCCCAGAACTGCGTGGGATAGTATCCGTCCAGCGGCATCTTATCATGCTGCGCCAGCAACTCTCCGCCCTCGTCCAGCAGGTGGGCAAAGACCGTGTAACTCGTCGTAGCCGGTCCCGAAGCAGCCCAACGCAGGCGCAACGTCGCCGTTTGTCCCGGCGCCACCGTTGGCGAGGACCACTCATAAGAGAGCAAAGAGAGCTCCTCTTCAAACGTGGCAAGCGGCGATTCGTCGGCCTGCACTCGCGAGGCAGGCGCGCTGACCTTTATCTGATCCACAACCACAAAGTCCAGCGGCGTCTCCCTCTCCGCCAACGCCGGCAGCGGGTCGCGGCTTTGAGCCTCGTAAAAACCAATGGTGACGTCTGCCACGTGCGGCCCCTCAAGATGCGACGTATCAAGGGGTACATGATACGTCTCACAGAATGCCGTGTCCGCCTGCCACAGGGACGTGGGATAGTTTCCTAGACCCGTGTGCGTGTCGCGACGGCCGATGACCTCTAAATCACGATCCAGCACGTGCACGTAAAAAACGTAATTCTCTTGCGGTGGGCGCCGGGCCTGCCAGCAGGCCAAGAGCTGCGCTTCCGGATTTTCTACACCAGATACATCCCGGCTTTGCAGCGCCGCGCCCCGCATTTGCATTCCCGGCTCCCAGGTCAGTTCAGTTGGTGCGAGCGAGCTCTGGCTTCTAGCAGCCGTCGCATTGCCCGCGGGCACACTATAGGTCCAGGGCACCAGCCAGGCCAGAGAGTAGATGGCGACACCGCCCATAAACAGAGTGGTAGCAGGCCGAACGACGCGCTGCAGGGGCAACAAGCTAACGCCGGTGGCTACAAAGGCCGCAAGCGCGCCAATCGCCGGATAGATATAGCGCCCGTTGGCGCCGCTGGGGTTGCGCCACATGAAGTAGGCAAAGGCTGCCAGAAACACAACTGCCGCCGCGGCTAATGTGAGCCAGGCGCCCGCCCGCCGCTCGCGCGCGGCGCGCATCACCTTTCGCAAGCGCCAGAGAAAGCCACCAACGCCGAGGAGAGTTAGAGCCGCAAAAGGCAGGGTCAGGACATCCGGCAGCACAATTTGCCCGTAGCCGAACCGCGCCCAAAACGTCTCGTGCGCGTACTGCAGCGTAGCCACGAGGGTTGCGGCATCCCATTCGCCGGCCGTGCGCTCGCCCCATATGTCAAGCATCCGCTCTACGCCAAACAGCTCCCCGTAGAGCGCCACGTTGCGCGCAAACCACCAGCCGCTCAACAGCAGGCCCACGCCCAGCGCCGCCACACCCAGGGCCAACCAGCGGCGCCAGCGCGGCTCATGGTAAGCCGACCATAGCATGGCAACGACCACGGGAGCCAACAGCAGCAACCCGTTTATCTTGCTCAGCGCCGCCGCGCCCCAGAGAAGGCCCACGACGACGGCGGTCAAGGCCGTAAAACGGGTGCCCAGACCTCGGATCAACACCAGAAGCAGCAATGTTCCCAACAAGACGACCAGGTTGTCGTTGTTAACAGAGCTGCCAATGTAGAGCAGCATCGGGTTGAGGGCGGCGACTGCAAGAAAGAGCGCCTGCTGCCCCGGCCGTTGCGGCCAAAGTTCCATCGCCATGCGCTTCAGGGCCCACAGGATCCCGGCCAACAGGAGCAAGGACCACAGGCGCAGGAGACGCAAGATCAAGGCCGTGCCGGAAAAGGGATCCGCCAGCGACTGTTGGGGCAGAAACTGCGCCTTGTTATCGCGGTGCACGTCGCCCGGGTTGTAGGAAAGCCAGAAAGGATTAACCAGCGGGTCAGTCTGCGGATCTTCGAATCCGGCTGCCAACAGGGCGCCGCCAAGGTAATAGAGGGGCGGCTGGTGATACTGTGTCAGGGTGTCATCGGCAGGTTGTAGGGGAAGCTGCCCTTCGTCAAGCAGGTAACGAACGAACCGATAGTGCAGCAATTCGTCGGGAGATTCAAAAACCGGATTGCGGATACCGTTGGCAAACGCCAACAGTAGCGCCAGCAGTAATATTGCTTGCAATATCCAACCTTGTCTAACCTGGACTCCGTTCATAATCGAGGACTGCAATGAGGTCACGGCTGCCACACGATCCTGGGCCAGCGCCACAGGGCCCAGTCGCCGGTCTCGCTACCGTCGGGCCCCGGCTCGGTTTCCAGCGTCAGCGTCACCGTCTGCCCGCCATAGTCCGACAGCGAAATCTCTAACGGATGCCAGTAACGGTCCGCCGCACTGTTGCTCACGTGTTTGCGCCATAACTCGCCGGTATTTCCCTCGGCGTCGGTCAGATGCACCACAAAAGTGCTGCCGTCGCCGCCCCACTCCCAGCTATCGGCGAACATGCCCACCTGCGTATTTAAGGCGGTCGGTTCCGGCGGCAGCTCCAGCCGAAATGAAACCTCGGCCGGTGGGTGCAGCAGTAGAGCCGGCGCCGCATCTTCCGTCTCATAG
>CAYSMQ010000087.1:13871-14109 GCA_964432035.1 uncultured Ardenticatenaceae bacterium | reverse complement strand
GTCTTCACCAAGCCTGCCGCTGCGCGTTGGGCTCAGGCCCACCTCGAACCGCGCTGGACTCCTCTTATTAATCACGCGTTGCGTTGGCAATCTGGCGAGCGCCGAGACTACCTCACAGAAACACTGGACTTCATCCGTTATACGCTTAGCCAGGCTCGCCGCGCTTGACCACAGTCCACACGGTTCTCAGACGAAGACCCAACCTGCTAATCTGGCTCATCACTCTGCATAAGGCTGC
>CAYSMQ010000087.1:0-13861 GCA_964432035.1 uncultured Ardenticatenaceae bacterium | reverse complement strand
CCGGCAGCATTTTGATTGCGGCCGTGTGGCATGGCATGTTTAATCTCACGACTGCCTGCTCAGCGTGTGGCGCCGGTATGGGCGCGGCAGTCGTGAGCACACTGGTTATGGTCGGGGCGGCTGTGCTGCTGGTTTTCTATAAACCATTGAGATCGATAAGACCGGCTGATCAGCCCGTGTAAGGCTGCCCAAAGCGCTCGGCGTGGGCGATCTCCGATAACGGCTTGCGTTGCTTCTTGCCCTCGCCTACGTCACGCACCGGGTAGCCAAAGGGAACAATAGTCAGCACCATGAGATCCTGGGGCACGTTGAGCAAGGACTTGATCTCGTCCGTATTTACGTTGCCTACCCAATTGGAACCGATGCCATCTTCCCAAGCTACCAGCATCATGTCCTGTACCGCGCGGGCCCCGTCCACATAGCCGATGCTGCGCTCGGGCACTACCACGGCAATGGCCAGCGGCGCGCCGGCAATATAGGGGCCCGTGCGCGCCAGTTGCCCCAACCGTTGCAACGTCTCCTTGTCCTGCACCACGACAAAGTCCCACCGCTGTGTGTTTTTAGAGCTTGCCGTCAGGCGCGCGGCCTCTAGAATACGCCGCACACTCTCCTCGGGAATAGCTTTGTCTTCATACTGGCGAATTGCTAGCAGAGTCTCTACTGCTTCAAATACTTGCATGGCCACTCCTCACTTGCTTTTCGAATGTCCGTCGTCACAAACATTCTACCTGCTGATAGGACTGGCTTCAATCGCCCTCTGAAGAGTCCCGCTCATTCCGCCCGTATAGCTCGGACATCTCCCACAGCCGACGCACGATCACCTCACTCAACATATTCTCTGTGAAGCGCCACTGCCAGTTGCCGCTCTCTTTGCTGGGATAGTTCATGCGCGCTTCGTTGCCCAGATCTAGCAGATCTTGCAGCGGCACGACGGCCATGTCGGCTACGGAGGCGAGGGCCAGGCGCACCATATCCCAGGCGATATCGTTTCCGCTGCGCGCCAGATATCGTCGCACGTGATCCTGTTCCTCGTTGCTGGCGTTCTGGTACCAGCCTCTGGTCGTTTCATTGTCGTGAGTGCCGGTATAAACGACGCAATTCCGTTCGAAATTGTGCGGCAGAAAATTGCTGTTTCGCTCGCCAGAAAATGCGAACTGCAACACCTTCATGCCCGGATAATCAAAGCGGTCGCGCAGCGCTTCCACTTCGGGCGTAATCACACCCAGATCCTCGGCGATGATCGGCAGCTCTCCCAAGCGGTCCCGTATGGCCTGGAACACATCGGCGTCCGGTCCTTTCACCCAGCGACCGCGCACGGCCGTCGGTTCCGACGCCGGTATTTCCCAATAGGCCTCGAAACCGCGAAAATGGTCGATGCGAATAACGTCCACCGTCTCCAACGTCATTTCTATGCGCCGCGCCCACCACGCATAATCCTGTTCGGCCAGCCGTTCCCAGCGATAGAGCGGGTTGCCCCAGCGCTGTCCGGTCTCGCTGAAATAGTCCGGCGGCACACCTGCTACGACCGACGGCGATCCATCTTCCTCCAGGTAAAACAGATCTGGATTGGCCCAGACGTCCGCGCTGTCGAAGGCCACGAAAATGGGCACGTCGCCAATGATGTGCACGCCACGCTCATTGGCATATGACTTCAGCGCCTGCCACTGTTCGAAGAACAGGAACTGCACGAACATGTGATATGTGACGTCATCGTGCAGCTTCTCGCGCCATCTCTTCAACCCCTGCGGCGTGCGCTGCGCGATATCATCGGGCCAGGTGTTCCATACGCCGCCTTGTTCCTGCACGTGATACGCTTTCACAGCCATGAACAGTGCAAAATCGTCCAGCCAACCGGCCTGTTCTTTCGTGAACTGTTCAAACGCGTTCGCTTGTTCCGGTTTTGCCTCCGCCTGAAAATACTCGTAGGCCTGCCGCAGCAACTCCGTCTTGTAGTCGATCACGCGGCCATAGTCTGTACGCTCCGTCGGAAAGTCAGGCACGACCTCGACCGCCGCTGCAGGCAGATAGCCATCTTCCACCAGTTGGTCAGGGCTGATCAACAGTGGATTGCCGGCAAAGGCGGAGAAACACTGGTAGGGCGAGTCGCCGTATCCCGTGGGCCCCAGGGGCAAGACCTGCCACAGCGACTGTTTGCCGCCGACCAGAAAATCGACGAACGCATAGGCCTGCCGGCCCAGGTCGCCAATGCCGTAGCGGCCCGGCAGCGAGGTAGGGTGTAGCAGGACGCCGGAAGTACGTGGAAATCGCATCTGTTAAGTCCTTTTCTGTTGTTGCAGGAGTGAAATCGCCACTCTTCATTTTACTTCGAATTTCTATTTACGAAATAAGTAGAGCGATTTGTCAAAATTCCTACAACTGTTTACGTCAACCGTCGCTTTTGACTCTGGTAAAAACCGGTACAATTATCGTCCTTTATTCATAACCTGCGCTATTTTAAGACGAGGATCGCCTGCATGAATATTGTCCTGCCCACTATCGGCACTGCCGGAGACGTCCATCCCATGATAGCTTTGGCGCACACCCTACAGCGCCGCGGACACCGGGTGACGATCGTAACTAACCCTCTACACGAGCAGACCGTCCTAGACGCCGGGATAGAGTTCCATCCACTGGGAACCCGGGCCGAGGCCGAGGCGTTATTGGCCGATCCGGACTTGTGGCATCCGCGCCGCGGCTTCGAGACCATCGCCCGCGGCGCCGTTCTGCCTGCCATGCGCCCGCTCTACGAATTCATCGCCGCTCAAGACGTTTCCGATACGGTCGTTGCCGCGCAGTCGCTGGCCCTTGGCGCACGCGTGGCTCACGATAAGCTGGACGTTCCCCTGGCAACCGTTCACCTACAACCGTCGCTGATCCGCAGCGTTTATGATCCGCCCATCAACGGCTTTCCCATGCCTGAGTGGTTTCCGGAGCCGCTACGGCACGCCTGGTGGTGGCTCGCCGACAACGTGGTCATTGATCCCGTCCTGGCTGATAGCGTCAATCGTTTTCGCGACGAACTTGGTCTGCCGCCCGAGAAAAGACTGTTCCATGGATGGCTCCATTCCCCACAGCGCGTCCTTGGTCTCTTTCCCGATTGGTTCGCGCCGCCGCAACCCGATTGGCCACCCCAGACCCGGCTCACCGGCTTTCCTCTGTACGATACCGGGCAGGGCAATCCCTTGCCTGCTTCCCTGCAGCGCTTTCTTGACGCCGGCGATCGGCCCCTCGTTTTCACCTTTGGCTCCGGCATGCGCCATGCGGACGAGCTTTTTCAGGCAAGCCTCGCCGCCGCCCAGGAATTAAACTGCCGCGCCGTTGTACTCACCCGCGATCGGAGCCAGTTGCCGGCAACGTTGCCGCCAGGCGCCCACCATGAACCCTACGTGCCCCTGGCCGATCTACTGCCGCACGCTGCGTTGCTGGTTCACCATGGCGGCATTGGTACTGTGGCTCAGGGGCTGGCCTCTGCCGTACCTCAGCTCGTTACGCCGTTCACCCACGACCAGCCAGACAATGCCCGCCGTCTCGAGCGCCTGGGCGTGGGTCTTAGCCTCTCCCCGAACCGTTTGCACTCCCGAGACGTGGCCCGCTCCATCGACACACTCCTTTCCGACCCAGCTGTCAAGACCCGTTGCGACGACCTCGCCCGCCGTACTGACCCTCACCAGGCCCGCGAAGCCGCCGCCGAGTGTATTGAACAGCTGAAAGGGTGAATGGCAACCGAAGATTGCTTGCAGGGGTGATGTTATTCACCCCCTTAGCCTTGCACCTCTGCCGTCATTCCCCAGCGCAACGGCAGCTCCAGATCCTCCGGCAGCGCAATCGTTGCCTCGTATACCACATCCCCGCGGTCCATACCCGCGCGCAAGGCGATTTCTGTAATTGTGCCGCGCACTTCTTCGTCTGGTAGCGCGTCGAACGTCACCACAACCTCGTCGCCTGGCGCCATGTCTCCCACGTCCAGCTCAGTCAGATTTCGCGTCTTCACCAGCCAGCTTCCCTCTGTCGCCAACGTCACCAGCGCCGCCTGTGGCGTCGCCAGTTCGCCCTCGCGCGCATCAATGGCGACTGCCACACCGTCAAAAGGCGCCGTCAGCGTGGCCCGCGCCCGCGCCAACTCCGCCGCCTCCACGCCTGCCTGCGCTGCCTGAACGCCGGCCTCGGCCTGCGCCACAGCTGCCTCCGCTTCCGCAACGCCCGCCTCCGCCAGCGCGACCTGCGCCTCGGCAATTGACAGCGCTACTTCCGCCTGTCTGATTTCCTCCTGCGTGGCTCCTGCTTGCAAGAGGGCTAATTCTGCTTCTGCCTGCCGGCGACGGGCCACCGCGGCGCCGATTCCCGCATTGGCTGCCTGCTCCTGCGCCGTCGTGGCGCCCGCCTGCAAACGCTCCAGCGCCGTCCGCGCCGCATCCACCCGCGCCTGCGCTGCCTCTAACTGCGCCCGCGTCGTCTCTTCTACAGGGCCATACAGCGGACACACTGTGCCCTCCGGCGTTTCCACACAACTATCGATGATCGTCTCGTAGTTGTTTTGCAGTGTGCGCAGCTCCGCCTCCGCCTCTGCCAGTTCTGCGCGCGCTGCGTCGATTTGCGCCTCTGTCCCCACACTCTCTAATATGGTGTCTCGCTGCGCGACCGCCTGCGCTACGCCGCTCTGCGCCGCTGCCAGGCGACTCTCCGCCGCCGCTATCTCTTCCGGCAACGGATCAGACTGCGTCAACGCTAACTGCGCTTCTGCGACTTGCGCCTCCGCCCGCGCCGTCTCCACAGCCGCCTCTGCCAGCGCCCGCTGCGTCTGTGCCGCCTCCGACGCTGCTTCCGCTCCCGTCAACTGGCTGCGCGCCTGCGCCAGCGCGATCTCCTGTTGCTCCGTGTCCAGGCGCAACAAAAATTGTCCAGACGTCACGCGTTGCCCTTCATCCACCAGCACTTCAGCCACAGTGCCGCCAATCTCCGGCGCAAGCTCCACAAACCTATTGGGCTCCACGCGTCCTTCAATATTGACGGTGTCTAGACCTGACAGGTTTTGGGAACCTGTCAGGTCTTCCCCAATGGCGACAAACGCCGTCATCCCCCAGCGCAAGGGCCAATCGCCCGTTTCATTCAGAACGACAGTCACTTCATAGTTGACGTCGTCGCTCGCGCCGGGCACGGTCTGAGCCAGGGGTGCACCTGTTGCCTGTTCCGGCGCATCCGCAATTTGTACCACCTGCCCCTCGAAAACCTCATCCGGAAAGGCGTCTATGCCAACCTGCACCGTTTGCCCTTCCTGCAGGCGCACGACGTCCAGCTCGCTCAGATCGCTGGTCTGTACCTGCCACGTGCTGAAATCGGCCACGAGCACCGCCGGCACGCCCGCTGCCAACCTCTGGCCTACTTTTGCGTTCACCTGCACCACCGTGCCCGCATACGCGGCGTGTAGCGTGTGGCGTTCCACAACCGATTGCGCCGCCTCAAGCTCTGAGCGCGCCGCTTCCAGCTCCGCCTCCGCCTGGCGCACGGCAGAGCGGGCGCCCGCAACCTGTGCTTCACGCTCTGCTGCCTGCTCCCGCGCCTTTTGCACCTCTGCCTCGGTTACCGCGACGGCTTCCGGGCGCGGTCCTACCTGTAGCAAGCCCAGTTCCGCCTGCGCCGCCTCCCGCTGTTGCGCCGCGCCTGAGACGGCGTTTGCGGCAGCCCGTGCTTCTGCCTCCGTCGCGCCCTGCTGCAAGGCTTCTAGCTCCGCCCGCGCCGCTTCAACAGCCGTCATTGCCGCGTTCAGCCGCAATTGTGCCTGCGCTCGCTCATCCTCGTCCAGGTCCGGGTTTTGCGTCTGTGGCTCCTCCGCGATGCGCACGGCAAATAGGTTTGCCTCGGCCGCTTCCAGTCGCGCCTCGGCTGTCGCAATCGCTGCCGTGTCTGGCTCCAGCGTCACGTCCCGCTCCCCTGCAGCCTGGGCCACCCCGGCCTCGGCTGCCGCCACGCCGCTTTCTGCCAGCGCCACCGCTTCTTCCCGGGGGTCGGCCGTCAACGCCGCGAGTTGTGCCTCGGCGGCGCGGATGCCTAGCTGCGCGATCTGCAACCCCTCCTCTGCGCTTTGCAGCTGCGCCCTCGCCGTCGCCACGTTGGCCTCTGCCTGCGCCACCGCTGCTTGCGCCTGGCGCGCGGCGATCTGGGCCTCACTGCTATCTTGGCGCAGCAGTACGTCTCCCGCTTCCACGGCATCGCCCTCCGCTACCGACACTTGCTCCACGCGCCCGTCTACTTCGGTTGCCAGGCTGGTATGGCGCTCCGGCGCCAGCACGCCTTCGGCGAAGACGGCGCTTGTGTCTTGCCTGGTTGCCGTGGTTGCCTCCAGCGTGTTCTCCGATGTTGTCTCGCCAGAAATCCGATTTCTTGTATTACTCCACGCAAAAAAAGCGGCGACCCCCACCAACACCACAACAATTACAACAATAATTCCTTTACGAATCGTCATTCAACAACCTGTCTGCTTTGCTCGGACACACGTCCGTGTATCATTTCATCCACAATTAACCCATCCGCCAGTGTCACCACGCGCGGCGCTCTCTCCGCCAGCTCCTGGTCGTGTGTCACCATCAGGATGGTCTTGCCTGCGTCCACCAGAGACTGGAAAAGGTCGAACACCTTCTCCGCAGCGCGCGAATCCAGATTGCCCGTCGGCTCGTCGGCCACCAGGATGGGCGGATCGTTGGCCAAGGCCCGCGCGATCGCTGCCCGTTGCTGTTGACCGCCGGAGACCGCCGACGGGAACTTTTGCGCATCGTCCGCCATATCCACCTGCGCCAGCAGATGCATGGCCCGTTTCTGACGTTGCCCCTTCTCGTACACCTGGCACAGGTCCATGGGCAGCATCACATTCTCCACAATCGTCAGCGTCGGCAGCAGCTGGAAGAATTGGAAAATAATCCCCAGGCTACGCCCGCGCCATGCCGCCATCTGTCCCTCGTCCAACTCACGCAACACCGTCTCCGCCACCACCACGTGACCATCCGTGGGGTGGTCAATGCCCGTGAACATGTTTATCAGCGTCGACTTACCACTTCCCGACTTGCCCACCACGGCGACAAACTCCCCCTCCGCCAGCTGCAAATCAATGCCCTTCAAGGCCCAAAACGGCCCCGCCGCCGTCTCATACGCCTTCGTCACGTTCTGCAAGTCAATGATCACGAACTTCCCCGTCCGCCAGCCGCACAATGCGCTCGGCCCGCGCTGCCAACTCGCGATCGTGCGTCACCATCAATATCGTCATTCCCTCACTCGCCAGTTCTTCAAACACCTCAAAAACCGCCATCGCCGTCTTCGAATCTAGATTGCCCGTCGGCTCGTCCGCAGCCAGAAACGCGGGATCGTTTGCCAGAGCGCGCGCGATCGCCACCCGTTGTCGCTGCCCACCAGACACGGCCGACGGCGGTTTGTCGGCGTGCTCGGCGATATCCACCTGCTCCAACAGATACATGGCCCGCTCTCGCTGCTCCTGCGTGTTCTTGTAGCGACCCGCGAAATCCATGGGCAGCATCACGTTCTGAACACAGGTCAACGACGGCAGCAGCTGAAAAAACTGGAAAATAACGCCCACATTCTGCCCGCGCCACGCCGCGCGCTCATCCTCTCCCATGCTCCGCAAGTCGTGTTCTCCCACGCGCACGGCGCCACCGGTAGGGTGGTCGATACCCGTCAACATATTTATCAGCGTTGACTTGCCGGCGCCCGATTTTCCCGAAACTGCCACGAACTCGCCTGCCCGTATGCCCAGGTCGATGCCCTTCAGCGCGTAAAAATCGCCCGCCGGCGTGCGGTACGCCTTTTGCAGATTCCGCGCCTCGATAAGCAGGTCATTGCTCGTCTGTCCGTCCACGGACGCCCCGGCGCCGTTACCACTACGTTGCAACATATTTATCTCGCATTACTCATAAGCTAATACTTCGCGCACCGTCAACCGTACCGCGTTGCGCGCCGGTCCCAGGCTGGCGACCACGGCAATCGTCAACAGCGCGAAAAACCAGAGCACGGCTGCCGTAAGCGAATAACGATACGCCAGCGGAATGCCCATGAGCGCCATGCCAACCTGCTCGCTCATCAACGCGCCCACCGGTACTGACAACACGATGCCCAGGCTCCAGCTAAGCAGCCCGATAACGACTCCCTCGGTAACCACGATGCGGCGCACTGCCATATTAGACGCGCCCACCGCGCGCAGAACGCCGATCTCCCGGATCCGTTCCAGCACATTAATACTCATCGTCGTCGTCAGGCCCAGGCCGCCTACCGCTGCCAGCAGCAGCGCCATGATGATTAGAAAGATGACCACCACGTTGAACATCAATTCGTTCTGGCTGCGAAAATGCTGCGACGTCTGCGTGCCGGAAACGGCGATCCCCGCGGCTTCAAACGTCTGGAATAGCTTCTCTTCTAACGCTGCTTGCGCCGCTTCCGGCGCCACCGCGTCATGTTCCTCCGCCACGACTTGCACGTGCGTCGCCGATCCCGGCGTGCGCGTCACGTAGGCGTAGCTGTCGTACGGCACATACACTGCAGGCCCGCGCGCCAGCGTGGGAACCACGCCAACCAGCTGCCAGCTGGTTTCCCGACCCGCAATCTCCAACACAAGCTTATCACCCAGCGCCAGGTCGGGCTCATCTTCCATCACGTCGGAATTGACGACGACGACGTTTCCGTCTCCCGGCTGCAGCCAGCGCCCGGCTTCCACCGGCGGCGACATCATATTTGTTTCGGGCGGAATGCCCTGAATCGGCATCCGGCTGCCCTTGCTGTCGTCCGCCCGCACGCGCGCCGCGCTGCCCTGTGACCAGCCTTCCACAGCCACAACGCCCTCGACGCTATAGGCGATCTGCTCCAGGTGCGCCGTGCGTGTTGCCTCTTCCAGCGCTACCGAGACGTCATACTGGTAGAAGCGCAAGAAGCGCGCGATCGTTTCGTTCACCGACGCGCGCACCGTGAGCACCCCGACGAAGAGCGCCGTGCCAAAGATCAGCACGAAAAGCGTCTGCGCCAGCCGCCCCTTGTGTCGCAGTGTATTACGTATGGCAAGCACCAGCGGGCGACGCGCCAACCCTAGCCCTTGCACCCGTCGCAGCAAAAATTCTACCGGCCCGTGTTCCGGAGATCGGTTCTGCACTCCCACGTCGTTCAGCGCCTGAAAGGTGCTTATCTTCGTGCCGCGCCACACGGGCAACATGCCCGCCAACACGGGCAACAGCAGCCCGATCAGCGCCTGCCCTACCAGTAGATGAGTGGGGATGGCGTACGACTCAGGCACCAGATTGAGCAGATATTCAATGCGCCAGGTCATAAAATAACGCGCCGACCACACCGATAACGGCAGGCCAATGCTCACGGCGATAATGCCGTATACCAGCACCGTCACCAGATAGAGGCTCATGATCTGCCTGCGCCGGGCGCCGATCAGTTTCATAACGCCGATCTGCTGGATCTGTTGCGTGATCAGTGCGGAAATGGCGTTGACCACCAGAAAGCCGGAGAGCAAAAGGATTGTAACGCCAAAGGTGGAGATAATAATCACTAAAGTGTCAATAATGGAGCGAATGAACTGTTCGGGAATGGCGCTGTCCAACACCGGACGCCCGCTATCTTCTACCTGCTCCTCCACGCCATCGAGGATGGTCTGCACGTGTTGGCGATCGTCGCCGTCTCCTTCAACGCGCAAGCGCAGCTCCGTGAAAAGTTCACTTTCGCCCAAAAGCCCCATCGTTTCCGGCGTCACGTAGCCAAAGGTGACGCCCACAATTTCGGGTACCAGCTGTTGCGGATCGTGCACCGCACCGGAAATAGTCAGCTCCTTAATCGCGCCGCTGCCCATCTCCAAGGTCAGTCTCTGGCCTACCTGCAAATCTAGTTCTTCCATTGCCAGGCGCTCCAGCACGATCTCGCGATCGCCCGGCGGGAAAGCCCCTTGCAACGGGTTCACGGCATCCACACTCATCTCCGCAAAGTCGGGAACGGAGACGATGGCCACGTCATCTCCCTGTCCATCTATTGCCACCGTGCGCGCCCGCACCACGTTCCGCCCTTCGGCAACGGCCACGCCCGGCATGCGCGCAATGCGCTCAGCGAAGTCTGAATCAAATGGGGTGGTGCGAACAATGGCCTGCGCCGGATGCGCCCGTTCCTGCCCCCGCTCAAACTCGCGAATCAAAATCTCCCGCGTGTTGATTACTCCACCAACTGCGTAAACGCCCACGCCAATTGCCAGGGCCACAACGAGCGTTCGCGCCCGGTTACGCCACAGATCGGTGAAGACTTTTTGCCAGCGTGTACCAAACATCAGGCAAGGTTAATCCAAGAATCCCAAAAAAACCAAACTATAGAGCAATAACTAACGTTTGGCTAACGGAAGAAATAGCTCCCGCAGGTGCCCAGCCAGGCGGCGACACTCCTCCGGATCCATATCCAGGACCAATGTCTCATACTGCCACACGTGTTCCTGTAACTCCCGCCACCACGCTTCATCGCTTGCCGCGTGCTCTCCCAACACACCCAGTGCCACACCGCCGAGCAGCGATAGGCCCACCCGGCACGGTTCATTCTCTTCCGACAACAATGCCTGTACCTGGCGCGACAGCTCTTCCCGCGCCGTCTGGCGCTGTATTCGCAAGGCCACGACGGTCATCACTTCGACGCAATAGCGCAACGACGGCGTCTCCTCCACCGGCGTCCGCGCCAACATCTCTTCCGCGAGGCCCGCGTCGCCCAGCTGTCCTTCCAGCACCTGTTCCAGCAGCCGTTCGGCGACCGCTTCCCAATCGTCCGCCGCTTCCTGTTCAAAAACGTCGGCCAAGATCCGGCGCGCCTGTGTCGTCGGCTCGTACATCACCGTGGAGCGTCCCGGCCCTTCGCGATCCTCGTCCAGTTGGTATTGCGAGGTGACGATGCCCTTTTCTTCCAACACGCGCAACATATCGTAAGCTGTAAAGCGGCTCACCCCCAGCCGCTCCGCCAGCTCCGAATAGTGAAATGGCTCCTTCAACTCGCCATAGAGTTCTAGCAACGAGCGCACGAACTCTTCCTGGCGACGCGTTAGCTTCATCAAAAATCTAAGTTTGTTTCAGTGACTCTCCGAAATCGCCTTTATATACCGATCCGCCGAGAATTTTACCCCCTCCCGCGCCTTTTCCATAATAATCTTCTCCCACCACGCGCCATAAATACGGTCGTAGTCAAATGGCGCCACCGCGTCTACCACATGGCGCACGTCGCCGGCCGAGAGCGGGATCATGTTGGGGTAACTATACATGAACGTCGTGTAGCGCCGGTCGGCTACCACGTGAATGATGTCGCCCGTCAGCAGCGCGCCGCGACCATCGGCCCCCGCGGGCCAATGCGCCACGGTGCCTCCCGGAAAGTGCCCTCCGGCGCATATCAGCGTCAACTCACCAAACAAAGACTTTGTCTTACCGTCCCAAAACGTAATTGACGGATCCTGCCGCATCACCCAGCGCCGGTCCGCGGCGTGCAGGTAAATGGTTGCGTCAAAGGCGTGCGCCCACTCTACCATGCACGAGTAGAAATGCGGGTGCGAAATGACAATAGCGTCCACGCCGCCTAATGCCTTAACAGCGGCAATCGTGGGGTCGTCAATCAACGAGATGCAATCCCACAACAGATTGCCCTCCGGCGTCTGTACCAGCAGCGCCCGCTGCCCGATGGCAAACGTGGGATGCGTGCCAATGCCCGTCAGGTTTGTCTCTACCGGCTTAATGACGTTGTGATATGTCTCCTGCAAAGACGAAAGTGTTGTCCAGCGCTGTCCGTTGGGCGCAAGGTACTGGCGATCGTCGGCACAAATGGGACATTCGGCCGGCGGCGCCTCCGTTGCGGCAAACTGCGTCCCGCACGTGCCACAAATAAAGTATGTCATTTGCCCCTCCTAGATTCCAAGAATCTACAACGCGTTTTATGCAGACTCTCTACCCCTCGATTTTCTTTTCTTCTCACCCTGCTGCTTGCGGAATAAGTTGATTAGCCCGCCAGCCAGCAACATCTCAACTTGCCGTTGTGAAAGCGTGTGCTGCGCAAGGAACTCGGACTCCTTACTTTCGTTGACAACCCTGATTTCGTTCCCGTTGCGCACGGCTTTGCGGATATCGGGCAAGCGCAATGTGTCGCCCTCTACGACATCGTTCCAATCATCCGGATCCACAAAGGTCAAGGGCACGATGCCAAAGTTTATCAGGTTCTGCCAGTGTATGCGCGCAAAGCTTTTGGCAATAACCGCGCGCAACCCAAGATAGCGCGGCGCCAGCGCCGCATGCTCCCGGCTCGACCCCTGCCCGTAGTTCTCTCCGCCCACCACCAGATGACCCTCTTCTCGGTACTTCATTGCCTGTTCGTAATATTCTTTGTCCACCGGCTCAAAGACGAACTTGCTGATTTCTGGGATGTTACTGCGATAGGGCAACACTCGCGCTCCGGCAGGCATAATCTCGTCCGTGGAAATATCATCGCCGACCTTAATCAGCACCCGCCCGCTGAGCTCATCTGGCATGGTTTCGAAGCGGGGCAACGACTTAATATTAGGCCCTTTGCGCAGCGAGACGTGCTCGTGTTCATCACTGGGCTGTTCCAGCATCTCCACGTTGACGATCACCTCATCCGGTTCACGGAAGCGAGAATATTCCATGCTCAGCGTGCGCGGATCGGTGATTTCGCCGGTCAGCGCCGATGCCGCTGCCGTTTCTGGACTCACCAGGCACACCTTATCATCCTCTGTCCCTGATCGTCCGGGAAAGTTGCGGGGTACCGTGCGCAGGCTTATAGAGTCGCTTGCGGGCGCCTGGCCCATGCCGATGCAGCCGTTACAGCCTGCCTGGTGAATGCGCGCTCCGGAGCGGATGAGCGCTGAGAGCGGCCCGTTGCTTGCCAGGTTCTCTAAAATCTGTCGCGAAGTAGGATTGATGTCGAACGAAACACCCGAATGCACTTGCTTGCCGTCCACAATGCGCGCCGCCATGGCAAAGTCGCGCAGCCCGGGATTGGCCGACGAGCCTACGTAAGATTGGTAGATCTCCTGGCCTGCCACCTCCGTTACCGGAACCACGTTGCCCGGGCTGCTGGGCATGGCGATCAACGGTTCGACTGTGGACAGATCGATCTCCTCATACTCATCATAAGCGGCATCGGGATCGGGCAATATTTCCACCCAATCCTCGCCGCGCCCCTGCTGCTCCAGGAAACGGCGCACGGCCCCATCGGACGGAAACACCGTGGTCGTGGCGCCTAGCTCCGTCCCCATGTTAGCGATCACGTGGCGATCCATAGCCGACAGACTATCCAGACCCGGGCCGTAATACTCGATGATCTTGCCCACGCCGCCGTCTACGTCATGGCGCCGCAGCATTTCCAGAATGACATCCTTGGCGCTCACCCAATCAGGTAGCTCGCCCGTCAGGCGCACGCCCCAGATCTTGGGCATCTCCAGATACAAAGGCTCGCCCGCCATGGCCATAGTCACCTCGAGGCCGCCCGCGCCAAAAGCCAACATGCCCAACGAGCCTGCCGCCGGCGTGTGGCTATCCGAGCCCACCAACGTCTTGCCCGGGATGCCAAATCGCTCCATGTGCACCGGGTGGCTCACACCGTTGCCCGGACGCGAGTACCACAGACCATACTTCTTGCAGGCGCTACGTAAAAAGAGATGATCGTCCGGGTTCTTGTAATCTTCCTGGATCAGGTTGTGGTCTACATATTGCGCCGACAGCTCTGTTTGCACGCGTGAGAGCCCCAGCGCTTCAAACTCTAGCATGACCATGGTGCCGGTCGCGTCCTGCGTTAGCGTCTGGTCCATGCGCAGGGCGATTTCTTCACCTGGAACCATTTC
>CAYSMQ010000086.1:0-14257 GCA_964432035.1 uncultured Ardenticatenaceae bacterium | reverse complement strand
TGGCAGTCGCCGAAACGCCAGACACGCCCGAACCCACTTCCACGCCCACGCCCCAACCCACACCTGCCCTGCGCCAATCGGCAGGTGGCAGCGGCGGCCTGCTCTACACCGCCAGTCTACTCCTTGCCGGCGTCGGCCTGCTCCTCTTCCTCGGCGTCGTCCTCCGCCGTACATGACGTAACGTGACAGACTTGTAGCCGCGGTTTCAATACTGCGTTTGCCAATTGTGAGAAACAATCAAATCTGTGTGCATCTGCGTGCATCTGCGGCAGATAGATTTACGGGATCTCTACCAATGCAAAGAGGCCGCGCTTCTATTTGAAGCACGGCCTTTTTTAGTTTAGATAAATTGCGCGGCTAACGAATTACTTCGTCGCGCTCGCCTGCACAGGCCGCTCCAGCCCGTTCACGGCCGAGGGGATGTTCACCCGCGGCTCGCCGCTGCCTTCGTCCGCCAGGCTCACAGGCTCGGCGACTGTCTCCAGCAACGCCGCTTTGATAACCTCGTCCAGATGTTCCACGGTGACCAGGTTCAGGTCTTCGCGAATGCGCTCCGGCAGCTCCGGAATATCCTTGGCGTTGTCCTTGGGCAGCAAGACCGTCTTGATACCCGAACGATGGGCCGCAATCGTCTTGGCCTTCAGTCCGCCAATGGCTAAGACTCGTCCGCGCAGCGTCACTTCGCCGGTCATCGCCACGTCGCGGCGCACCGGGCGCTGCGTGAACGCAGACACAATGGCCGTCGCCATGGCGATACCCGCGCTGGGCCCGTCCTTAGGCTGTGCGCCGGCCGGAACGTGCACGTGAATGTTCACGCGGTCGAAAACGGCCGGATCCAGACCCAGCGAACGCGCGTGCGAGCGCGCGTAGGTCAACGCCGCCTGCGCCGATTCCTGCATCACGTCGCCCAGCGAGCCGGTCAGCGTCACTTTACCGCTACCCTCGCTCAGGCCCACTTCGATGGACAGAATGTCGCCGCCAAAGCCGCTTACGGCCAGGCCCGTGGCCACACCAATCTCGTCCTTCTCTTCGGCCACGTTGTGCGTGAACTTCTCCGGACCCAGAAACTCAGTCACGTCTTCATATGTAACATTGAAGGGCCCCTCTTCGCCGCCGGCGATCTTCACCGCCAGCTTGCGCACGATGCTGCCGATGCTGCGCTCCAGCTGGCGCACGCCCGCTTCTCGCGTGAAGTGGCGCGCCATGCCGCGCAACGCGTCCTCTTCAATCTTTACCTCGACATCCTCGATACCGTGCCCTTCCAGCTGCTTCTTGATCAGGTAACCTGTGGCAATGGCCACCTTCTCGTCTTCGATGTAGCCGGGCATGTTGATCGATTCCATGCGGTCCAGCAACGGCGCGGGAATCGTGCTCGTCGTGTTCGACGTCGTGATAAAGATCACCTGGCTCAGGTCGAACGGCACCTCCAGGTAATGGTCCGTGAACGTCGCGTTCTGTTCCGGATCTAGCACCTCAAGCAGCGCCGAGCTGGGATCGCCGCGCCAGTCCGAGCCGACCTTGTCGATCTCGTCCAGCACGATGACCGGGTTCTTTGTCTGGACGTCGCGCAAGGCGCGAATGATACGTCCGGGGATGGCCCCGATGTAGGTGCGACGGTGACCACGAATTTCAGCCTCATCGCGCACGCCGCCCAGGCTAATGCGCGCCATCTCGCGGCCCATGGCTCGCGCCACGGACGTGGCAATAGACGTCTTGCCTACGCCCGGAGGGCCGTTCAAGTTAATAATCGCGCCCTTCATCTTGGTGCCTGCCAGCTTGCGCACGGCGACGTATTCCACAATGCGGTCCTTAACGTCTTCTAGACCGTAGTGGTCTTCATCCAGCACTTCGCGCACGTGCTCAATATCTAGCTTATCGTCGCTGAGCTTGTTCCAGGGCAACTCCACCAGCCATTCCAGATAGGTGCGAATGACGCTGGCTTCGGCCGAATGCCCGCCCTGTTGCTCCAGGCGCTTCAGCTCAGAGATGGCGCGTTCTTCCACCTCTTCCGGCATTTCTGCCTCTTCGATGCGCGTTCGCAGCTGGTCCGTCACCGACTCACCTTCTTCGCCTAGCTCGCGGCGGATAGCCTTCATCTGCTCGCGCAGCAAGAACTCGCGCTGTGCCTTATCGGCGCCGTCGCGCGCTTCGTCCTGAATCTGGCTGCGAATCTCGGCGATCTGCAACTCTTTCTGCAGAAAATCACGCATACGGTGTAAACGGTCAGCGCCGTCCGTCGATTCAAGTAGCTCAAGTTCCAGCTCAAAGGGAACGTTCAGCAAACCGGCCACGTAGTCGGCCAGCTCGCCCGCAGTACGCTGGTTGCGAAGCGTCATCATCACCTGACGGTTCACTTCGCCCAGGACTTCCGCGTATTGCTCTAGATATGCGATTACCTCGGCGATAGCCGGGTCGCTTTCACTGTCGGAGCGCTCTTCGATCTCTTCATAGCCTCCGACCAGATATGGTTCGTGTTCGCTGAGCCCGGTGAAGGCAACCCGACGATGCAGTTCGACCAGCATCTGCACGCCAACGTGCGGCGTGCGCATCACGTCGCGCACAGAACCCAGGATTCCAACGGGCAACAGATCGCCCGTATACGGCTCCTCAACCTCGGAGTCATACTGCACGAGGATCAGGATCTCTCCGTCTCCCTGTACCGCTGCCTGCGCGGCGGCCAACGAACGTGACCGGCCGATGGAGATAGTCGTCGTCATTCCGGGGAAGACAACGCCTCCACGCAGAGGGATAGCAGGAAGTTGTATAGCGTTTGCCATTAAATCTCTCCTCTCTACATTCTTGCTACTCCAACGTTGGCAGTAGCAAATTGATCGCAACTACTGGCGATTCAGCCCTATTCTAGGAATCCTGCATAAGTTCCACAATAGTACGCTATAGGAAATGTGTAAGAAATAGCCCAGTATACCTATATGTGACCGATGAACCGGGCTATTTCACGGAGACGTGCCAATTCAACGAATATTTGGGTTCGTAGATATCGCTTCAGCGCGCAGTCTCTATCGTTGACCTTACAACGAACCGCCTATTAGGACACCCAACCCTGTTGCCGCACAAAGTTTGAAACCCAGGGAATCTCGACCATCTGGCCCTGATACGCCAGATAGGCCCAGTAGAAAAAGACAAAATAAACCATTGCCGCCAATCCGCAGGTAACCACCGAAAGCGGAATCAGGGCGATGCCCGTCACCAACGATACGACCGCGTGATAGCGGACAAAAGGCCGGCTCTTCTGCTCATCCAGTAGCAGCACCAGAATAGACATCAGAGGCCAAAGCGGGTTCAGCGGAATCCAGCTGAGCGTCGCCCACAGCCGGTCATCTGAAGTTACATCCATTGCGCCGAGTTCTTCTTTCATTTCTGTCATGGGATCCATTCTCCTGTTTCTTCTGCTAGACGACTGCTAAGAGCTTTGTAACGTATCGCTCGCAGTCTATCTATCAATACGTGTGAAACAGTTACTCGTTGCATGCGACACATCAACGCTGCAGAAACGATGAGATATGCGCCGCAATCTCCTCAGCGCGATCCTCCTGCAGAAAATGCCCCGCGTTGCGAATCGTAATCTTTGGCTGGTCTTGAGCGCCGGGAATAAGACGCCGGAAGATGTCATCCAGGCCACCAAGGATCGGATCCTTATCGGAAAATATGACCAACGCCGGTTTTTCCCAGCGGCGAAGGGCGCGAAAGGTGGCGCGCATGGCAGGTACTGCTGGGTCGCTCTTATCCACAGGCACCAATAGGGGAAAAATCTTGGCGCCCGCCTTAGCGTTGCGGTTAGGAAAAGGCGCGGCGTAGGCGCGCAGCACGTTGCGTGGCAGCCAGCGCACGGTCGCCACCTGCATCAAGAGCCGCACCGGCAGAACGGGCGAATACCTGGCAAACGACTGCCACAAGCGGAACGCGAGGTTCGGTGGCGCCTGTCCCGTCGATAAGAACGTATTCAACAGCACAAGTCGCTCAAAACGGTCGGGCATTTCCGTCGCCGTCCGCAGTCCGATGGGTCCGCCCCAATCGTGTACGACCAGCGTCGAGCCGCGCAGATCAAGCGCTTCCACAAACTGGCGGAATTTGGCACAGTGCATTTCATAGGTGTAATCACTGGCAGACGTGGGCTTATCCGAGCGCCCAAAGCCTATCAGATCCGGGACGATAACACGGAAATTTGCGCCTAGCGCGGCGATCATGTGGCGGTATAGGTAAGACCACGTGGGTTCGCCGTGCAACATCAGCACGAGCGCGCCACTCCCTTCGTCGACGTAATGCATGCGCGTGTCGCCCAACTGCACGTAATGCGGTGCGAAGGGATAGTCCGGCAAATTGGCGAAGCGCGCGTCCGGCGTACGATACACCGTCATGCTATCTAATCCGTCAGTCCCCCAGCAAAGCCCCTTTGAGGCTCCTTCTGTAGAATGAGGAGCTCTTCTCGCCCGCGGCGACCGGCAACCGAGTCAGGCGGCGTCTCACGGTGTTCCAACCGCAGGCCTTTGTCTTCAAGCAATCCTATCAATTCGTCAGCATCGACCGCAAACGGTGGCCCACCTTCTTGCTCCCCAATAGGGAAGGCCAGGGCCATGAAATGCCCGCCCGGCGCCAACAGCTGCGAGACAACAGCAGCATATTCCGGTCGTCGCTGCGGATCGATGGCGCAGTAGAACGTATACTCCAACACGTAGTCGAAACCGCCAAAGAAAATCGAATTAAGGTCGAAAATATCGGCGTCTATCACTACCACGGGCGCCAGTGGATCGTTGCGAGCGCGCAACTCGCGTATCGCCGCCGGTGCAAAATCGACGGCGGTCACCTGATATCCATGGCGCGCGAAAAGGCGCGCATCGTACCCACGCCCTGCGCCCACGACGATCATCCGCCCCGGCTGAAACCGTTCCCCTTCGGCGATGCGGCGAAACACCGGCGTCGGTCCACCCAGATCCCATCCGGTGCGGCCCTTTTCATATAAACTTTGCCAGAATGCCTGTGTGCTTACATCGCTCATCACGCCTATTGTACCGCTTCTGGTGATAACGGTCGCAACTCCCTGGAATTCGACGCCAATTCCGGTATCATTGCCGGTAGTCAGTCGTACCTCGTTCTACAAAACTCAAGGTTGCCAGCGCATGATTGCCAGCCTGTCGTTGCCTCCGGTAAAGATGCCAAGGAATCGCACCAGCAAATGAATACGGCTGAAATAGGGCGGCATCTTGCTGCGGTCCAGGACCCTCAAGAAGTAGAATTGCTCATAGAACGGCGCCAGTTGTGAGGCGCACATGAGCCAAAGCGTTCCCTCCGCCTTTGTTTTTACCTCGTCAATAAGCGCGCTGGCGATGCCCTTGCCGCGCCACGCTTCGTCGACCACCAGCGACGCCAGCTCCTGCGATCCGTCTCCGTGCGTCTTCAGCTGTATGCAGCCCGCGATGGCATCGACGGGGTCTACGGCACCGGTAATGCGTTCCCACTTCAGGCCAAACGGGTTTAGCTGGGCATCGCGCACCATACGTTTGATTGTGGATTCATCTTCGCGCCGAGCCGGGCGCAACCGGTACTGCTGTGCAGTGCTATCCACGCGCCTCCTGGCGCATACGGTTAAACATCATAAACATAGCGCCCAACGCCGTGAAGAACGCGAGCGCGATTTTGGTTGGATCGACGATCGGTTCCACGTGAATACCGCGCGGGCCAACTTCAATTGCAGCGACTGGTCTCGCGGAAGCCACTCCGCCTCCACCACCACCTGCACCAAAACCCGTCCCCGGCTCTTCCTGGCTTGTTTCAGCAGCCTCAGCAGACGGACGCCCGCCACCGCCGCCGCCGTATCCGTAACCGAGACTGATCGTTACCTCAGAAGCCGCGATGACGGCGTAATCGCCGACGATGACTGGCTCCGTGAAGACCGAACTGGGTTGCGCCACATCGCACATGCGCATCATGAGTTCAGTTCCGGGTCCCTGGTTAGGAATTGTTTCTTTTATAAACTCAAATCCACCCTCTGCCATAACTTTCTCCTATGCATTCATTTAACTTCTCTAGCTCCCGATCGCCACCTGCGCCAAATAAGTACAATTGCAGCCACGTATATGATAAGTTGCGCGATGCGTGTCACATCGTTGATGGCAACTCTCTCGCGCAGCCCTTCCTTTTCCACCACAACAGCAACAGGGCGGTTCCAAACAAACCTGCCAAACGGCAGGTTCAGTTGTAATGACTGCACCTGGGGCGTTACTAGATAGCCCTGCACCGTTGTCGTTTCGCCAGACAGGGTCTGCCAGCTAATCAACTCGCTTTGCGACATGCTACCTCCATCCATTACATGATTACTGTAACACAATTTCGCTACCAGGCATTCTTCGTTCTCACGATATTAGCCGTATTGACGTTGTCAACCGTCCACACTGGCCTCGCTGAGGACGAAGGCAAACTGCTCATAACCGAAGTGTATTATGACACACCCGGCGTCGATTCCGAGGAAGAGTGGGTGGAGATAGCCAATCTTAGTGATGGTGCGCTGCAGCTTTCTGCAGTCAAAATTGGCGACGCCCACTTTCCCGGCAGCCGCGAAGGCATGGTACGTTTCCCACCCGACGCCGCCATCGCGCCAGATGAGGCAATCGTCGTCGCGCAATCGGCCGCCGGCTTTCGCGCGCTTTATGGACGAAACCCCGACTACGAAATCCAGGATAGCGATGCTAATGTACCGGACATGTTGCCCTATAATACCTGGGCCCAGGGCGACATAGCCCTGAACAACGACGGCGATGAGGTCGTATTACTCGATGGGACCGATATCATCTTAGACGCGGTGAGCTATGGTGATAGCGTCGAGTTTCTTAACCCGTCCGTGCCTAATGCCCTATGGGGTCAGAGCCTGGCCAGGATACCAGCCACGTGCGATACGGACACAGCCGGCGACTGGCGCCCGCAAGAGGCGCCCACGCCCGGCCACCTCGTGCTCCAGGGCGAATGCACGCTGCCCCGGCCGCAGCTCGATATCATCCCCTCCATCGGCCTCATCCAGGGCGCCGGTGAAAGTTCAACGCGACTAAACGAGGTAGTCACCTTTGAGGGCATCGTCACCGGTCAGTCAGAAGACCGCAATACGCGCGGCGCAATCTTCTACAGCCTCTTCGTCCAGGACGCACCGGGCAGCGAAGACGGCGACCCCGCCACCTCCGATGCAATTGCCGTCTTCCACGGTCCGCGCCGGCCGCCCTACGTCGTGGGCGATCGAATCCGGGTGACCGGCCAGGTCACCGAGTACTTTGGCCTCACTGAAATTGACGACAGCGGCCTACGCATCGAGCTCTTAGACACTGAGCAACCGCTGCCGCCTGCCGCCCCGCTTCAGCTCCCTGATGAGCAGGTCGACGAGTATTTTGAGTCGCTGGAAGCGATGCGCGTCCAGCTGCCTGACGCCCTCGTCATAGGACCAACCTTCAGCGGCTGTGGCTTTGCCGTGGCGCCGGGCAACAACGCGTCGACGCCCATCATACGGCAGACGCTAGATGAAGTCATCGACGGGATTGTCCCCATCCTGCACCACAGCGATGTTAGCTGCGGCGCCTTTCCCCAGGTCAAAGTTGGCGACAGGGTACACGGCCTGCAAGGTCCACTGACCTACCACTTTGAACAATTCAAAATCGTGCACCAGTTCCCCGAGGAGCTACGGTTAACCATCTCCGATTTATCTGAACCTCCCCAGGTGCCACGGATAGAAGCCAATGAGGCCAGCGTCGCCACCTTCAACGTGCACGATCACTTCGATGCCAAAAACGACACGGGCGGCGATGCGGAACCCATTCCCGCCCAAGAAGAGGTGGAGCTCAAGGAACGCAAGTTGGCGCAAACCATCGCCGGTGCACTGCACTGTCCCACGCTGCTGGCAATTCAGGAAGTCGAAAACGCCGTCTTGCTCGGCAGTCTGGCCCGGCGTCTGGAGCCATCCTGTGGGTTTCTTTATGACATCGCGCATCGCGAAAGCGTCGACGCGCGCGGCATCGATCTTGCCCTGATGGTAGACCCCCGGCGTGTGCAGATCGCGTCCGTCGCCGCAGAACAACACTGTTCGCCCTTAACAACCGGGCTGCCGGACGTTGGAGTTAGCTGTCCGGCTGCACAAGAGCCGCTCTTCTCGCGCCCGCCTCTGGAAGTCGACCTGCGCCTCGACGACGACGCCTACCTGGTAATCGTCACTCATTTCAAATCCAAGCGCGAAGGCGAAGAGGAGACGGCCGCCCGTCGCCTGGCACAGGCTGGCGCTGTGGCAGACCGCATACGGCGTCGCTTGCAGTCCAATTCCGAGGCGCGCATCATCGTCCTTGGCGACTTCAACGATTATGAGCGCTCGGCGCCCATGGCAGCGCTCACGCGTGAGCCGCTTGGCTTGCAAAATACAGCGCTGCAGATCCCGCTCGAGCAACGGTACACCTACAACTTCGGCGGCGTCTCGCAACTCCTCGATGCCATCCTTGTCTCCCCTGCCTTGGCGCCCCACGTCGTCTCCTCTGGCATTCTACACCTCAACGCCGACTATCCCGCAGGCTGGGATGACGACCTCGAGACCGGTTATCGCTCTTCCGACCACGACATACCGTTTATCATTCTCGATACGCTGATGGAGGAGCAACAACGCCCTGCGGCGACGGCAACGAAACAGCAACCGGCGACACCGGGCGTATCCCCAACCGTGGTGGAGCCACCTACGGCTACGGTTGCCGCGCCAACGGAAAGCAGCGATACACGACGCGATTTCTCAGGAGCCTTTGTCGTCCTGACAATTGGCGCCCTCGTTGTTACCGCTGCGCTAATCTACCGTGGCTCCCGCGCCCGAAACTGAGTCTGTCAGGCCACTGCGTAAGATTGGGAGCGCTGGCTACCACCGCTCAGCACGCTCGTCATATCGTCGCCATTATTAATGAAATAGGTCGTGATACCCGTTGCCTGTAGCAACTGATAGAGTCCTTCGTTCGAACGTGGTCCACCGAAGGAGGCCGGGTTTACGAGCACCGTGACAATGCGCAGACCACGGCGCATCTGCTGCCGTACGGCGCCTACCCATCGCTCAGACGTCGTAGGCGTGATGACAATTACAGTTGTGCCCCTCGGTAGCAGGCTCGACTGAGCATCCAGGACGTTAGCGATGGGAACGCTTCCCTCGGCGCGGAGCACGGCCAATGTTTCTAACATGCGATTAACCTGGCGCTCGCCGCGATCGGGTTGCACGACTTCGTGCGATTGTGCGTCGGCTAACATGCCCACTGCGCGGTCCCGACGTAAAAAGTATTGCGCCAGGGAGGCCGCAGCAGTGACCACATACTCCTCAGTAGACTCGTAAATCTTGAGGTGCAGATCCTTCTCCTGTATCCACCGCGGAATGTCATCGGTCGAAATTGGCTCTGGCGGATCGCTGCTTGCGTAGTGCTCAAAAGATGCCATGTCGGGCACGATCCAGATGTCGGCCAATGGGTCTAATTCAAACTCCTTGACGATAAGGCGATCGCGCCGCGCCGTGCTTGGCCAATGAATGCGGCCGAAACTGTCACCTGGCGCGTATTCGCGCACGCCTGAGGCGTTTGTCGTTACATAGTGGGTGCGCCGCCGTAGAGCATCTCCACCCGGAAGTACGCCGACGGGCAATGAGAACTGGTGTATCTCGACCGTCATCGGATAGACGACGACGTTCGTCGTGGGTGTCAGCTCGCGTTCCATGGGGAAGAAACCAAACGGATCGCTTGTCGAAAGCAACATGGGTCCCAACATATAGCGCCCACGCCGTGTGCAGATGGTGGTGACGCGCCAGGAGTAGGCTGCCTTTGCGCCAAGGTTGTTTACAACCTGGCTGACTCGGTGAGATGGCACGCTGGAGAAATCGCGCACTTCCAGCCACAACTTAGGAACAATGCTTGTGTTTCGTACCGTAAATCGCTCCTCAAGCGGTCGGCCAACCTGCGTGCGCCGGGCGCGCGTCACGCGCGACAAATGCACCCAGTTGATATTGGCCCAGGCCCAGAAATAAGACACGATTAACAGGAGCGCGAAGAGATAGGCAAGGTTAAACCACAGTTCGCGACCCGTAACCAGTCCGCCCAACAGGGCCACAAAAGCGAGGAGAAGTGCGACGTTTCGGCGATTTTTCATCGTGAGTGTTCTCGTCCTATGCCTTCACCTGCGCGCCCGGAACGGCCACGCGCTCCAGAATTTCCTCGACAATCGTATCCGGCTCAATGTCCTTAATTCGCGCGGCAGGACCCACAATAATTCGATGGCTCAACGCCGGTTCCACCAGCGACTTCACATCGTCGGGAAGCACGTAGTCTCGGCCAAACATCGCTGCTCGCGCCTGCCCCAAGCGATAAATCGCCAATGCACCACGCGAGCTCGATCCTAGATAAACCTCGGGGTGAACGCGTGTCTGGCGCACGATTTCCACGATGTAGTCCTTAACCTTCTCGTCGAGGTAAACGTCTTTAATCTCCTTCTGTGCTGCCAGCAATTCCTCTACCGAAACAACCTGCGTAAGCTCCTCGACAGGGTGTACGTACTGTTGCCGGTCGAGGATCAAGATCTCTTGTTGTTTATCAGGATAGCCCAGCTTGATGCGTAAGAGAAAGCGGTCCAGCTGTGCTTCGGGAAGGGGGAACGTGCCTTCGTACTCGATTGGGTTCTGCGTGGCCAACACCATGAATGGACGCTCCAGAATATGTGTCTTGCCGTCCACCGTCACCTGACGTTCTTCCATGGACTCCAGCAATGCCGACTGCGTTTTCGGCGTAGCGCGGTTGATCTCGTCCACAAGCACAATCTGAGCAAAGATGGGCCCCGGCCGGAATTCGAACTCCCGCGTCTTTTGCGAAAAAATGGACACCCCTGTCACGTCACTTGGCAGCATGTCTGGCGTGAACTGTATACGCTGAAAACTACACCCCACAGAACGCGCCAGAGACTTGGCAAGAACGGTCTTGCCAACGCCCGGCACATCCTCAATCAGCATGTGACCCTGGCATAACAAACCAAGCACCGTGAGCTGTACCGCCTCCGATTTGCCTACAATTACGCGTTCTACATTTTCGACAATGCGATTGGCTATTTCTTGAATAGCGGTCATAGGGCTACTGCTCCTTTTTGCGGGTATTCTGGCACACGATCATCTAGTATAACAGTTTTTTAGAAGGGTGGTAATTTGGTGACATTACAGGAACAAACTTCCACGCTGCCGGAGAAGGGGACACTAACCTACTTATAACATAGCCTGTTGCTCTAAACCGCGAAAAAGTGACGTAATTTAATGAGTACTTATCTGCGCAATGTGCCCATATGGGCCATTTGAAGTATAATATTATGTCTGGATTATGGCGAGACAAGAAGAGAGTACATCGGCGCTGCCTGGATTGTTACCAACACTGGCGGCTGGGTTTGACGTGGTCACGCGTCACCTTTGGCTGGTTCTCCTCCCCATCGTTCTGGATGTATTTTATTGGGTTGGACCACAACTGCGTTCGACGGAATTGTGGTTGTCTCTGGCCGATCTATTTCGGCAGAGCGGGACCATGGTTGACATGGCCGACAGCCTTGCGCAGGCGGCAGAATATACAAATCTATTCACCTTTTTTAGCGTTCCCTTCATTGGAGTCCCGGGCCTCATGGCAGGGCTTGTGATGCCCGAGCAGACGCCCTTGCAGCCCTTGGCCTGGGAGGTGCCTGACGTTGGAAGCTGGCTTCTATTTGTCGCCGCCATCGTATTCTCCGGCTTAATCGGCGCGGCGATATTTCATTCACTGATCGCTCGTTCCGTTTGCAACCAGAACGACGAGCAGTGCCGCATGATTAACGTGACCGGACAGTCGGGCTGGGTGTCCGTTGTGCGTAGACTGCCCGTCTACTGCCTGCGCGTCTTGGGCATGGCCTTACTGATGTTGCTCATGATGATGGCCCTTTACGTGCCACTCGTCCTGGTAGCAGCATTTCTAACCGTGCTAAACGCGGCGATCGGCTCAATCGTTATGTTGGGTGGCCTTGCCGTCCTGGTCTGGCTCATTTTCTATCTGAGTTTTGGTCTGCACGGTATCTTAATGCGAGAACGACCCGTCTTTTGGGCCTTGATTGATAGTATTCGGTTTGTACAACGCAATCTTTTGCCGGCGTTGACACTCTTCTTACTGATTTTCGCCGCTCGAAATTTACTAGCCTGGCTATGGCTCCTGGTGGATACAGGCTCGTGGTTTACGTTGATTAACATTGCCGGCTACGACTTCATATTAACCAGCCTGGTTGCAGCCACGTACGTCTTTTACCGAGATCGCATTGCCCTGCTAGAACAAGGATAAGTTAATGAGTAAAACGAAAAACATTGTCCGCCCAGATGTAAAGTATGGCGCGGACCGCATCCAGGTCCTGAAGGGTCTGGAAGCCGTTCGGCGCCGGCCTGGCATGTATGTTGGCGGCACTGACACAAAGGCGCTACATCACCTGGTATACGAGATCGTCGACAACTCGGTCGACGAGGCGCTTGCCGGGCGCTGCGACCGTGTCGAGATTACGATACATGACGACTCCAGCGTCACCATTGAAGACAATGGCGTAGGCATTCCCGTCGACGAACATCCTACGGAGAAGGTCTCAGCGCTGGAATTAGTGCACACGACATTGCATTCCGGCGGTAAATTTGATTCGTCCGTATATAAAGTATCCGGTGGTTTGCATGGAGTGGGCGCTGCCGCCGTCAATGCCCTTTCGGAGTGGATGGTCGTTACGGTGCGTCGCGACGGCGGTGTGTGGGAGCAGCGGTATGAGCGTGGTTTACCCATTACGCCGGTTCAGCGCATTGGAGACCTGGAAAACGGCGACGACACGGGCACGCGCACACGCTTCCTGTTTGACCGCGCTATCTTCACCGATGAAGAGGTCGACTTTCGCTTTGACACCCTGGTCAATCGCTTCCGCGAAATGGCCTTTGTGACGCGCGGCATTTTCATCACCATACGCGACGAACGTCCTGAGATGTCGCGCGAAATGAGCTTTTACTTCGAGGGCGGACTGCGCACGTTCGTTCGTTACGTCAACCGCAACCGTAATGCCCTCCACGGCCCCATATATGCGCACAAAGAGATCGACAATGTGGACGTGGAAGTCGCCGTCCAGTACACGGATGGCGTTGCAACTTCCGAATATGCCTTTGCCAATACGATCCACACACCTGACGGCGGAACCCATCTAACCGGATTGCGTACGGCGCTCACGCGTATGATCAACAAATACGCGCGGGACAACAACTTCCTGAAGGAAAAAGATCCCAACTTCACCAGCGACGACACGCGCGAAGGTGTGACCGCAGTCGTCAGCATCAAGCATCCCGATCCTCAGTTTGAGAGCCAGACAAAGGTCAAGCTCATGAACAACGAGGTCGCTGGTATCGTCCAGACCATCACCTCCGATGCGCTCGGGATGTACTTTGAAGAAAATCCCCGCGAGGCGCGCCGTATCATCGATCGCTGCCTCACGGCGTCGCGGGCGCGCCACGAGGCGCGTAAGGCGCGCGAACTGGTCTTGCGCAAGAGTGCGTTGGAGAGCCTGACCCTACCCGGTAAGCTGGCCGATTGCTCCGAGCGCGACCCGGCCCGTTGTGAACTCTACATTGTTGAGGGTGATTCGGCCGGTGGCTCGGCCAAGCAGGGCCGAGACCGGCACTTCCAGGCGATTCTGCCTTTGCGTGGAAAGATTCTGAACACAGAGCGGGCGCGACTGGATCGCATCCTGGCAAATAACGAAGTGAAAGCCCTGATTTCGGCCCTTGGCGTGGGCGTCGGCGAGTCGTTCGACCTCAGCAACCTGCGTTACCATCATATCATCATCATGACTGACGCCGATGTAGACGGCAGCCATCAGTTCCTGCGGAGTCGTGGCGATTCCGGCAGCGTTCAAAATGGTTGCGAGCGCAGCCGGGCCGCAGTCGAAGTCGGTCTGCGGGAAAAACGGAACGTTCGTAAGCTCGACGGCCGGGACCAACGAAGGTTCGAAGCTCGGCGTGCTCGCGCAGCCGGCGAGCGCGAGCGCGACGAGCAGGATCGAACGCAGGGACACGTCCCGCCAGTATCGGACGGCCACTGCCCCGAGGTGCGGTTCGCTCAAATCTTGTTGAAGATGTTGATCACGCCCACGAGCTCAAGGATCAGCAGCACGACGAAGATGACGCCGAGCAGCCCGAGCAAGTCTCCGCCCGCCGGCAGCTCGTCCAGATTCTCCGCGAGTA
>CAYSMQ010000085.1:4852-14419 GCA_964432035.1 uncultured Ardenticatenaceae bacterium | reverse complement strand
AGATGCCCATGAACTGCGGCATCCACAGGTCCCAAATGCTGGCATAAGCGTTCGGCTCATGTGACTGTATCTGGAAGACGCCCGGCGCCGTGGGGCTGGAGTCAATGCCCGTACTGACGGGCCACTCCCACTTAAGCGCGCCGTTCTCATAGGCCCACATGCGCTGCTGGCTGATGCTGACGACAATGCGCTTGTTTTCGACGACGGGCAATGGAAGCAGTTCGTCCGGAGACGGTATGGTGATAGACTGTCCAACTGAAAGGCTGTCGCCAATCCCCGGATTGGCATGTTGGATCCAGGGATACGGAATGCCATAGTCGACGGCGATGCTTGATAACGTCTCGCCAGAAGCCACTATGTGCTGCTGTGGATTGTGATGGATGCGCAGGCGCACCTCGCGACGCTCCCCCTCGATGGCTTCTGCCAGCGCGGCGGCAGTGCTATCAACTTCATAATAGCGGTTATTGCCAAGGGTCTCATTTTGGGTGCGCACGAAGCTGGCTACTGCCTGCCGGTCCACATTCCAGCTGACGTCGGTGGCGCCGTCTAATGTCACGTCCAACCAGGATGCCCAGGTTTGAGACGGAATCTCCGTGAGCTGCGCCTCGCCACTGACCGGGTCAAAGCCACGCAGGACGATGGGAGCGCCGATTCGCTCGTTTAGCTGTGCCACAAGCGCGCTGACGTCGGCGACGGCCGGCTCCACGGCGCGTGTGGCAAGCGGCACAGGTTCGCCAAAGGCGACATTAACCGCATTTTGCTGCAGCCAGGTGATCGTCGCCTCGATGTCCAGTTCGCGACCGGATTGGGGCGGCGTGGCCTCAAATGTGCCGTCGTCGAAGTCGACGCCCGCGTTGACCGGGCTCGCTTCTAACTGGGGCGCCAGAGACGCCAGGCGCGCCCGCGCCACGGCGGGGTCGAAGGTCCAGATCGGTTGCACCGTGTTGGGGCCCAGGACCGCTTGCATGAGTTGCCGGGGCGCACCCAGGTCACGACCCTTCCGGTACGCAGCTCGCGCCGTGGCTTCGGCGTCTAACATGATTCCCACGTCGGCAACCGGCGCGGTAGCAAGGATGTTGCCGTTGAGCTGAAGCGTGACGCGACGCGTTCGCCAATTGGCCTCAAGCTGGCGCGACGCCTGCTCGATACTTTGGCCGCCGAGAGGAACGCCCAACGTCTGAACGCCGGGCAGAATCCTGTCCCGCTGATACGACCAACCGGCCGCTGCCAGGGCGACGGCGCCGCAGGCGAAGACGAGGACGACGAGCAATAGGGCCCATAACCCTATTCGTCGCCGGCGCGGGCGGTCGTCTCCCGGGCGCGCCGGAATACGCACCGGGGGTGGCGGCATGCGCCGCCCGCGGCGCGGTCTGTAGACACCGGTTTTCTGTTCTGCGATAGGTGTTCGTCGTTCTGCCATGTTTCCAATCACACTGAGCGCCGTCTGCACTCGTTCCATTCAAGAATAGTATAACCGATTGAGCGTCGCTTGCCTGACGCTCAACCTTCAATACACCCTCAAATTGACCCCGTTGTCTGAATTGCTTGCTTTTAGGTAGCGGATAGTTCAACCGGCTGAGGGCGCTACTCCTATAACGTTGAAAGTCACAGAAATGTTCCCTACTCTCGTCTCAGGCCGTGTCCCGGTCGCTCAAGTGAGGTGCAGTTCGAAAGGCATTAGCATAAGCGGGCGTCCGTTTAGCTCCCTTAATTGCTGCCCCGAAACGAAGCCGGCAAGGACCTTCGCCGGATCCTCCACCTGTGGCGGTAAGTACTGTCTGCTGCGCGCGTATAGATTTTTCACTCGAATCTGCGTCTGTTCATCGTGGGGCAGGTCGGCAAGTCGGGCAGCCGTCCTAATCGCATCGACAAAATCGCCATGGCTATCTACCAGCTGTCGCTCCTTCGCCTGACGTCCGGTCCACACACGCCCACCGGCAACGTCTTCCACTTGCTCAGATTCCATATCGCGCCCTTCGCCAACAACCACCTTGAATTGTGCGTACGTATCCTGCATCAGGTTCCAGAGCAGCTCGCGCTCTTCCGGTCGTAGCGCGCGGGGTTCTGAAAAGAGGCCGGCGTGCGCGCCGCGGCTAATAGACACCTGGTTGATTGAAAGTTTGTCGAATAGTTCTTCGGGGTTCATGCGCGCTAGCAACACGCCAATGGAACCGGTCACTGTGCTGCGTTGGCTCATAATATGCTGGGCCCCGACGCTCACGAAGTAGCCGCCGGAAGCGGCGACGTCTCCCATGTAGGCCACAACCGGCTTCTTGCGGGCCACGCGGGTGATCTGTCGCCAGATCAGTTCGGACGCAATTGAAGAGCCGCCGCCCGATTCGATGTGGAGGATGAGCGCGGCCATTTCGTCATCTTTCTCGGCGCGTCTCAGCTGCTGTATTAACGTTTCTTCTCCGGCCATGGCGCCGCCGACGAAGGGGATAGGCAAATTTACCGGCGGCTGCCGGCTGGCGCCCATCACAATTATCCCGTCCAGGCCCACGACGCCAATGTAGCGCCGCGTGGGACGTCTGACCTTTTCCATTAGAAGCGATCGCGCCCTGGCCCAGGTCAGAAGCACGACGTGGTTACCGTCGTCCGATTCTGAGCCAGAGCCAGCTTCGGAAGCCTCCGAAGATGCAACGGCTGCTTCCGTGTTTGCGCTCGCCAAGATATCGGGCAACTCATCCTCATAGCCCAGGATGTCAACAAGATCATTTGCCAATGCTTTCTCCGCCGTAAATGGCGCGACGTCTATGAGGGACTTTACGCTGTCCATGGAAAGGCCTCGCGCCTGCGCCACATCGCCGGTGACCACTTCATATGTGTCGTCGATGACCCACTCCATCTGCTGCCGTTGCTCAGGCGTAATCGTGGACTCGGTAAACATATTGCCGGCGGTCTTGTAGGGCGACACCTGTAACACTTCGGCCTCAACGCCAATACGTTCCAACGCGTCGCGGAGAAAGATTGCTTCGCTTTGCAGTCCTACGAAGTCGAATTGTGCGCCGGGCGGCGCTACGATCTTGCCCGCGGCCGTGGCTACATAGTAGTGGGCCAGGTCAAGGTACGGCGTGTAGACGACGACTTCCTTGCCGGCCTCGCGCAGACGAACGAGTGATTGGCGTAGATTCTGCAGTCGGGCCAGGCCGGCCATGGTGAAATCGCCGAGAACCAACACAACGCCGCGCACGTTGCCGGCATCGGCGATGTGCTGGAAACGTTCGTTGAGGGATTCGATGGTAAGCGGGCGGGGCGGTAGCGGCAATTGGCGCTGAAAAAAGTTGCGCGGTGGGGCGGCCCGTTCCGGAAGGGCGCCAGAGACGCGCATAATGACGTAGTCGACCCTTGCGCCGCGCTGCCGGCGCCACCAGTTGCGGAGCGCAACCATGTCTGCGCGCCAGCCGTCGGCAATGAGCTGGGGCAGGCGGCGCAAGGAGGCGAAGATACGGGCCAGACGGCCCTGCTGTTCTGGTGCAGGATCGACGTTGGTCATGACCGCGATGATAAATCGCATGTTCGTATGGAGCAAGGTGTCCGAGTTTGGGCTGACGTCCTTTGATTAGTGCGGAGACGTTGTCTGTTGCGTGTCGTCGGGTACGAGATATAATCGATTTTACAACTGATCGCACCACAGGGAGCCAGGAAGCGCCTGGCTGAGAGGGCGACCGCGCTGTCGTCGACCTGCGAACCTGACCCGGGTAATGCCGGCGTAGGGATGGCAACCATGCTTACGCGGCTACCCGGAAGGGTAGCTTTTTTGTTTTGGCTTATAGGGCCCGCGATTTAGGATGACAAACATGAGCGTATTAATCTTTGCAAACGGCGACCTGGAGCCGTCTGATTGGCTTACCCCTTATCTCGACAATGCAACGGTCACCATTGCTGCAGATGGGGGAGCGCGGCACGTCTTGGGCCAATCAAGGACGCCGGATGTCCTGATTGGTGATCTGGATTCGCTGGCTATGGGTGTGAAGGAGCGTTTGATGGGCGAGTCGACGCTCATCGCGGCGCACGAGCCCGACAAGGATGAGACCGACCTGGAGCTTGCGCTACTTTACGCTGCCCGAAACTATGAAGAGGAGATTCTGGTTTTCGGTGGTTTGGGCGGGCGTCTAGATCAGATGTTTGCCAATATTCTTCTCTTGATGCATCCGGAATTGAGGGGGCGCGACATAAGCTTTAAGACCCGCTACCAGCGTATCTGGTTGATCGCCGGCGAGGCCACGATTGAGGGCGAAAAGGGCGACACGGTGTCGCTCATTCCCCTTGGCGGTGACGTCCGCGTGGCAGCAACCGAGGGTCTGCGATGGGCGCTTCAGGATGAGGTGTTGGCCTTCGGTCCGGCGCGCGGAGTGAGCAATGAAATGGTAGACGATACTGCCCTGGTACAGATTCACAGCGGACATCTGCTGTGTGTGCATACCAGGCAGGTATGGCAACGTTAGGAGTGTATTGATATGCGATTTAGACACCTGTTTTTGATGCTTGTCTTGCTGCTGGCAGCAGCCTGTCAGGGAAACGGAACGGAAGAAGCCGTAGAAGGAGATGCGCCTGAGGCGCCACAGGAAGTAGTGACGTTAACCCTGATGACTCACGACAGTTTTGACGCCAGTGAAGAGGTACTGGCGCAATTCGAGGAAGAGCACGGCGTGCAGCTGGAATTGTTACCGTCTGGTGATGCGGGAACCGCACTCAATCAGGCCATTCTGGCGCGCGAAAATCCGCTGGCCGACGTTTTCTTTGGTGTGGATAACACTTTTTTGAGTCGGGCGCTAGACGGCGATATTTTCGAGCCTTATGAGTCGCCTGTCCTGGAGAATATTCCGGACGCCCTGCAGCTGGACGATAGCAACCGTTTGCTGCCCGTAGACTATGGTGATGTGTGCCTCAATTACGACATCGCCTACTTTGAGGAGAATAACCTGGCGCCACCCGCTAGCTTGGATGCGCTCGTCGAAAACCAGTATGCCGGCCTGCTGGTCGCCGAGAATCCGGCGACCTCGAGCCCGGGCCTGGCATTCTTGTTGGCCACGATTGCCGAGTATGACACGGAAGGTGAGTACACCTATCTGGACTACTGGAGCGATCTTCGCGACAACGACGTCATGATTACCAACGACTGGAACGAGGCCTACTACGGCAACTTCTCCGTTGCCAGCGACGGTAACCGTCCTCTGGTCGTTTCGTACGCCAGCAGCCCGCCGGCCGAAGTTATCTTCGCAGACCCACCGCTCGAGGAAGCGCCGAGCGGCGTGATCACAGCCGACGGCACCTGCTTCCGCCAAATTGAGTTTGTGGGTATCCTGAGCGGGACGGAGCATCGCGACCTGGCCGAAGCGCTTGTCGATTTCTTGCTCGGCGAAGCGTTCCAGGAAGACATCCCGTTGCGCATGTTTGTGTTTCCCGCAAACGAGAACGCGGAGTTACCCGAAGAATTCCTGGAGTACACAGAGGTGCCGGAAGTGACCGCAGAGGTCGCTCCGCAGCGCATCGAGGAGAACCGAGAAGCCTGGATCGAAGCCTGGACAGATACTGTGCTACGTTAGCAAGGTTTTACTTCGCTAAGCGTCTGCGTTTTGTGGACCGGGCCTTGGGACGGCCTGGCCCTGCTCCCGTGAGTTCAGTGTGCGCCGCCGTAGCTGTCCACATCCGGCGTCGATGTCGATACCGCGCCGCTGGCGCACCGTACTGGGAATGCCATGCTGTTCCAAGACGGCCTTGAATTCGCTAATCTCGGCGCGGCGACTGGCTGCACCGTCGAAGTCGCTCGTTGGGTTAAGGGGAATGAGGTTGACGTGGGCGTCCAGACCTCTGAGAAGCCGGCCCAAGGCATGGGCCTGCTGTGGGCTGTCGTTAGCGCCGTCAATTAACGCCCACTCGAAAAAGATGCGGCGATTTGTCTGCTTGCAGAAGTCGCGGCAGGCGCTCATAACGTCGTCTAGGGACCAGCGACGTCCCAAAGGTACAAGAGCGTTTCGCTGCTCGTCCGTGGCGCCATGAAGACTGACGGCGAGGTTGACGCCCAGGTTCTCTTTCGCCAGACGCCTGATTGCCGGCACGAGGCCCACAGTGCTCAGCGTGATATAGCGTGGCCCGATGGCCATGCCCGTATCCTCGGTGAGAATCCGTATGGCCCGCGTCGTCTCTTCGTAATTGTGCAAAGGCTCGCCCATGCCCATCATGACCACATTGCGCAAGCGCCGCTGCGGTGCTTCCGCCTGGGCGACGTTGGCTGCAAACAGGACTTGCGCCACGATTTCGCCGGCGGTGAGATTGCGACGAAACCCCATTTGCCCGGTTGCGCAAAAGACGCAGCCCATGGCACAGCCCGCCTGCGTGCTGATGCAGACGGTATAGCGATCGCGATAAGGCATCAGCACGGTCTCAATCTGCTCTCCGTCTGCAAGCGACAATAAATACTTGCGCGTGCCATCCTTGCTTTCTTGAGCCAGAATGCAGTGTGGCTGGTGAAGCTCGCTTTCCGACGCCAGGCGCTCGCGAAGGGCGGGGCGCAAATCGTGCATGTCGGGGATTGCAGGGTAAGGGGGACGGTAAAGATAGCGCCACAGAAGATCGGCGTAGTAGTCGCTATAGCCCCAGCCGGCGAGTAGGTCGCCGAGGCCAGGGCGGTCAAAGCTATACAGGTTTAGCGGCTTCTGCTCAGACATATGCGCGAAAAGGTCGCTTCCTTCAATGTGGGAAATAAAAAGACCCTCATTCGAGGGTCCAGGGTAGACCTGATTCATGCGGACAGGATAATGGCCGCAGCCGGGTTCTTAGAAGAGTCCCCAGTCGCCGCCGGCGCCCTCTTCCATCAGTGAAGGATCCCACAGCTCGTCGCCGATCTCCACGGTCGTTCCGCCACCGGTGACGTTATTGGTCGCCTGGCGTACCTGCTCAATGAGCTGTGGCGCATAGGGGCAGAAGGGCGTCGTCATAATCATTATGAGGTGGGCGTTTCCCTCTTCGTCGATTTCAAGATTGCGCACGAGGCCCAGCTCGACCACGTTCAGGCCGATCTCGGGATCTATCACCTCGCGCAGCGCTTCCATAATTTCGTCTTCTTTACTTGCGATCATAATGTTCCCTCAGCTAATTTCAGTCGTGCTCTGTCGTCCGTCAGGAAAACTCTGGGTGTGGCTCGTCGTTTCTGGCGCCTTCACCACTCGGTGGGACAAATGAAAAGTCGCAGCAATTGGCGCCGGTGAGCATACAGCTATGCTGCTCGACTTCAGTTCCCAACACCGAAACAATTAGTTCCTTATCGAAGGTGCATATTTCAGTGTGTTCTTTACCCAGCGAAATATAGGGACAACTATACTCGATCAGATGATATTCGCCATCCTCTTCTTCCCAACGAGCTAAGAAACCTTCTTCGGCCAATAGGTCGATGAGAAAGCTCAACCGCTCTTCGAACGCAAGATCTTCAAACTCCTCTTGCTGCTCGTCCACGATGTCGCGCACGACGTTGGAAAATAGTTCGACCACGACCTCCGCCGGAAACTGTCGCTTGAGCTCTTCCAGTAAGCGCGTGCTGAGCCGCGCATAACGTTTGGGAAAAAGCTCGGTGCCCTTATCGCTCAGGCTGTAAACGTGGTAGGGGCGTCCGACTTTGCGCCGCACACTGTCAGAGACGAGCAGCGACTCCGCCTGTAAGGCGTTCAGGTGGTGACGCACGGTGACCGGCGAGACGTCAGCCGCCTCGGCCAGCTCCTTCACGGTGGCCTGATGGCGCTGCTTAATCGTGCGCAAAATAACTTCGCGCGTGCTCTCATTTTGGTTGTCTATTGGCGATTTCACGATACAATTCCTTTAGCGACGTGGACTCACAGTTCATGACACGCGACGATTAAAAACTCAAGCCTGTCACGATGACAAGTAAAGCCCGCATCCACCGGCCTCGGTCGAGGAAATTTTAGCATGCTCGCGGGGCTTTGTCAATTTACGCTATTTTTATCATTTTTATTATAATTATTGACGGGCTTTTTCCGCTATGGTATACTCCCCCTAGACAGCAGGTGGGTAGCCAATGCTTGCATGGTTGGCTGGCCATATTTCATCGAGAAAGACGAGAAAGAGAGAATTAACAGGAGTTTTTTGATGACGGCAGTGCTAGAAATTAGAAATCTGCACGTTTCTATTAGCGGGCAGGAGATTTTAAAAGGGATTGATCTGCTGGTGCAGCAGGGCGAGATTCACGCGCTTATGGGTCCGAATGGGTCCGGCAAGAGCACGCTCGCTTATGCGTTAGCCGGCCATCCTGACTACGAGCCCACTGCAGGACAGGTTATTTTCGATGGCAAGGATCTGTTTGAGTTAGAGCCGGATGAGCGCTCGCGCGCCGGTCTGTTCCTTGCCTTCCAGTACCCGGTTGCCGTTCCGGGTGTCACGGTAGCGAACTTTTTACGCCAGGCGATAAACGCACGTCGCGAGGCCGAAGGTGGAGAGGATAAGGGTATTTCGATTCCTGAGTTCCGGAGGCTACTAAAGAGAAAGATGGACGTGCTGAACATGGACCACAAATTTGCCGGCCGCTATCTTAACGAAGGTTTCTCCGGCGGCGAAAAGAAGCGCGCGGAGATTCTGCAGATGGCCACGCTCGAACCAAAGATCGCCATCATGGACGAGACTGATTCGGGCCTGGACATCGACGCCTTACGCATTGTGGCCGAGGGTGCCAATTCGATGCGCGACCAGTTCAACATGGGTTTACTTGTTATTACGCATTACCAGCGCATTCTTGATCACATAGAGCCCGATCACGTCCACGTCATGTTGGGCGGTCGTATTGTTGAAAGCGGTGGGCCCGATCTGGCGCTGCAACTTGAAGAGAAAGGTTATGACTGGCTTCGTGAAAAGCATGGAGCAGTTGAGGAGGCCTAAATGACTGAACCAATTATCCAACAGCAAGAGCTTTCGGAAGAAGAAGTCGTTGCGGTCGTAAATGCTGACTACGCAGCCAAGTATGGTTTTTCCGACGCCGAAGATTACGTCTTTAAGGCCGAAAGAGGTCTGAGCGAAGAGGTTGTCCGTCAGATCTCGATGCTGAAGGGCGAGCCAGAGTGGATGCTCGAGTATCGTCTGAAAGCGTACGAACATTTCCGTGAACGGCCCATGCCGGGCTGGGGCGCCGACCTTGGCGGCATTGACTTCGAAAATATTTACTACTACATTAAGCCGTCTGAGCGGGAGGAAGACGACTGGGAGGACGTTCCCAGTTATATCAAGGATACCTTCAACAAACTGGGTATCCCAGAGGCGGAACAGAAGTTTCTCTCCGGCGTCGCGGCCCAGTACGAGTCTGAGGTTGTATACCACAACATCAAGAAGGAACTGGAAGCTAAGGGCGTCATCTTCCTGGGAATGGACGAAGGCCTGAAGCAGTATCCCGAGCTGGTCAAGGAATACTTCGGGACTGTGATTCCGCACAATGACAACAAATTCGCGGCGCTGAACACGGCCGTGTGGTCGGGCGGTAGCTTCATTTACGTGCCGCCCGGAGTGCATGTGGAAATGCCTTTGCAGGCCTACTTCCGCATTAACGCCAAGAACGTGGGGCAGTTC
>CAYSMQ010000085.1:0-4842 GCA_964432035.1 uncultured Ardenticatenaceae bacterium | reverse complement strand
GGGTTGTACGGCCCCCATCTACTCCTCCGATTCGATACATTCCGCGGTCGTGGAGATTTTTGTGAAGAAAGGTGGGCGCTGCCGCTACACTACGATTCAGAACTGGTCCAACAACGTATACAACCTGGTAACAAAGCGCGCGGTCGCCGAAGAGAACGCAACCATGGAATGGGTCGACGGCAATCTTGGTTCCAAGGTAACGATGAAGTACCCGTCGGTTTACCTGATGGGAGAGGGCGCCCACGGCGAGGTGCTTTCGATTGCATTTGCTGGTAAGGGCCAGCATCAGGATGCCGGTGGTAAGGTCGTCCACGTTGCGCCAAACACGACCAGCCGCATCATTTCTAAGTCGATCTGTAAAGACGGTGGACGTTCTTCCTATCGTGGCTTGCTAAAGGTCCACGAGGGTGCAAGGAATTCGAAGTCCAACGTAGTCTGCGACGCCTTGCTCTTGGATGAGCATAGCCGTTCGGATACGTATCCTTATATCGAGATCGACGACCAGGAAGTGACTATTGGTCATGAGGCCTCGGTGAGCAAGGTAGGTGAGGAACAGCTCTTCTACCTGATGAGCCGTGGCATCGACGAAGAGATGGCAAATACGCTCATCGTGAACGGTTTCATTGAGCCGCTCGTCAAGGAGCTGCCGATGGAGTACGCGATTGAGATGAATCGCTTGATCCAGCTGCAGATGGAAGGGTCAATCGGTTAGCCCAGCCCATCTCATTGGTCGCCGGCGAAACCGCCGGCGACCAATGAGCATGTCTGCCAGAAGTATTGATATAGGAGTGACAGGGGCTAGTTACAGCGACGTGAACCAGCCCCTTTTGCTTGAGGAAATGCAATGACCGTAGATGTAAAAGAAGAATTAAGAGAAGAAACGAGCGCGTATAGCAAGGAGGCGGTAGAGCGACTTTCGGCCAGTCTCAATGAGCCGGACTGGATGAAGTCGTTCCGGCTACAGGCGTGGGAGACGTTCGCCAGCCTGCCGATGCCCAGTACGCAGGATGAGCCATGGCGTCGTACCGACTTGCGGCGCTTGAAGCTTGGGGAACTTGGACCTTCACTGAACGGAGAAGGCCCGGTCGCCACGGCACAAGTACCGGATTATCTTGGCGCAAAGTTAACCGATGATGAAGCGGGCGGCGTCTTGCTTCAGGTTGACGGCGAGACGGTGAAGTATGAGGTAAGCGACGCACTTAATGAACAGGGTGTGATCTTCTGTGATATGCATACGGCGGTTGCCGAACATCCTGACCTGATCAAAGAACATTTCATGACGCGCGCCGTGACGGTGGACGAAGGGAAGTTTGCCGCGATGCATGGGGCTTTCTGGCGTGGTGGTACATTTCTTTACGTGCCGAAGAATGTAAAGGCGGCAGCGCCTTTGCATAGCGCGTTGTGGTCAACCAGTGGGCGCACCTACACGCACACGCTGGTCGTGCTTGAAGAAGGCGCCGAAGCGGTTTTCATCGACGAATACGCCTCCGAGACCGGTGAGGAAGCGGCCATCCATAACGGCGTCGTCGAATTGCTGGTGGGCGACAACGCCAACCTGACCTATGCTTCGCTACAGGACTTTGGCACAAATCTGTGGATGTTTACACACGAGCGCGCGCGCACCGGGCGAGATGCAAAGGTCGATTGGGTTATCTCCATGATGGGGACACGACTGACGAAGTCCTTCCAGACGGTTGAGCTTGACGAGCCGGGTGGCTGGGCCCGCATGTCCGGACTTTTCTTTACCAACGGTCGCCAGCACTTTGATCTGGATACACAACAGAACCATAACGCGGCGGACACCGTGAGTGACTTGCTTTACAAGGGCGCCTTGAAAGAACGCTCGCGAAGCGTGTGGCAGGGCATGATCAAGGCCTTGCCCGGATCGCAACGAATTGATGGTTTCCAGGCGAACCGTAATCTTGTCCTCGAACGCTCTGCTCGCGCAGACTCGATTCCAGGACTGGAAATTGAAGCGGATGACGTTCGTTGCACGCACGCATCGACGATTGGTCAGCTGGACGAACGGGAAATCTTTTATCTGATGAGTCGAGGCATTCCACGGGCTACGGCGATTAGAATGGTCGTGCAGGGCTTCTTTGACCCGGTTATGCAGCGCATACCGATTGAAGGCGTGCGCGATCGCATTGCGGCACGTATTTTGGAAAAGGTGGGTTAACGTTAGAGTAATTGACGTCAACCGTTGGTTGAGGCTTTGCATAGCCGTGGTTTCGTGATGATTCGATTCAGACAAATCCAGTCATTCCTTTACACCACTACCTGCATCTGTACCAGGCGAGGGTAGTCGACTCGCCTCGGCACAATGAGTTGTTTCCGAACGGTGTCAGCTTCCCTCGCGTTTCCGCAGACGGTGTCTGACACCGTTTTTGTATTGGATTTGTTTCTTATCAGATTTAGGTTCAACAAGGAGGCTTCTTAAAATGAGTGGCAACGGATATGCAAATCCGGATGTATTGGTAAGTACAGACTGGGTCGCAGAGCACAAAGACGATACCGACAACGTGCGTATAATTGAGTCAAATGAGGACGTGCTGCTATATAGCACGGGTCATATTCCCAATGCCGTACATATCGATTGGGTGGCCGACCTGAACGATCCGGTTCGCCGCGACTATCTGAGCGCTAAGCAATTTGAGGATCTGCTCGAACGCAATGGAATTAGCAATGACACCACCGTGGTCTTCTACGGTGATAAGAATAACTGGTGGGCGGCGTACGCCTACTGGGTTTTTAAGCTGTTTGGACATGAAAACGCCAAGCTGATGAACGGTGGTCGGCAAAAGTGGGTTGAAGAAGAACGCGAACTGACGAAGGACGTTCCGCAGTTTGAGCGCGGCAGCTATACCGCTAAGCAGCGCGCTGACTATAAGATTCGCGCGTTCCGTGATGATGTATTGGACCACTTGAGTCAGGATCAACCCCTGGTCGACGTCCGCAGCCCGCAAGAGTTCAGCGGTGAGCTGTTGCATATGCCCGGTTCGCCGCAAGAGGGCGCACTGCGTGGGGGTCACATCCGCGGCGCTCGCAATGTACCGTGGAGTCGGGCCGTCGACGAAGATGGCACATTCAAGTCGGTTGAGGAATTAAGGGAGATTTACGAGGTTGAACAGGGCTTGTCGCCCGATCAAAACGTGATCGCCTACTGCCGGATTGGCGAACGTAGTTCGCATACCTGGTTTGTGCTGACCCATTTGCTGGGCTATCCGTCGGTGCGTAATTATGACGGATCCTGGACAGAGTGGGGCAACCTGGTTGGTGTGCCTATTGAGAATCCTAGCAAGGAAGAAGAGGCTTAGGCTTGAGGTCTGGGCTTATTTGACGGTGTTCGGCACGGTTTGGAGTGCCTGACACTGTCACTATCCTGTTAAGGTAAAAGGGGATTGGTGGCCCGTCTGTTGATTGCCGCCAATCCCCTTCTTCGGTATAGTGCAAATGTAAATTGATTTTCCTGTAAATGTTCAGGGTGTCGGGAGGAGCAGGTTGTATACATGTATGACGTAGAGAAGGTAAGAGCCGATTTTCCCATCCTTGGGCGGGAGGTGCATTCGGGCGTCCCCTTGGTCTACCTGGATAGTGCGGCCTCCTCGCAGAAGCCGCGACAGGTCATCGAGGCCATGAACGACTACTATCGGAATTCACACTCTAACGTCCACCGGGGCATCCACCAGTTGAGTGAAGAAGCGACCTATGGCTATGAGGGAGCACGGGTAAAGATCGCCCGCTTCATTAATGCGCCCGATTCGGACCAGATTATCTACATGCGGAACGCGACGGAAGGCATTAACCTGATTACACACAGTTGGGGACGGCAGAATATCAGCGCCGGAGACGAGATATTGCTGACCGAGATGGAGCATCACTCCAATCTCGTGCCGTGGCAGATGCTCGCCGAAGAGAAAAGGGCTAAGATTCGCTACCTTCCCTTCACCGATGAGGGCCTGCTTGATCTGGAGAAGTTGCCCGAACTGCTCACCGAGCGCACGAAGGTGTTTGCCTTTACTGCCATGTCCAACGTTTTTGGAACTATTACACCGGCTAAAAAGCTGGTGCAGGCAGCGCACTCGGTTGGCGCCATCGCCGTCGTCGATGGCGCTCAGAGCGTTCCCCATTTGCCAACGGATGTTCAGGATCTGGATTGTGACTTTCTCGTCTTTTCGGCGCACAAGATGTGTGGACCGACCGGCATAGGTGTGTTATACGGACGCCGTCGCCTATTGGAAAGTATGCCCCCGTTCCTGGGTGGCGGAGACATGATTCGCCGGGTGACGCTGGACGGGTCCAGCTGGAATGATTTGCCCTGGAAGTTTGAAGCGGGCACGCCCAGCATTGCAGAAGCGATCGGCCTGGGCGCTGCTGTCGACTACTTGAGCGACCTTGGCATGGAAGACGTGCACAAGCACGAACAGTTCATTGTAAATTACGCGCTGGAAGCGCTGAGCGAAATCCCGGGCATCCACCTTCTGGGACCACCGGCCCCGCAGCGTGGTGGGGTGGCAGCGTTTACGCTCGAAAAGATTCATCCGCACGATATTGCACAAATACTGGACGAGGATGGTGTTGCCATTCGCGCCGGGCACCATTGCGCCATGCCTTTACACCAAAAGCTGAAACTCCCGGCGTCTGCGCGTGCCAGTTTCTACGTTCACACGACCACGGATGAGGTGGACGCGCTGGTAAGAGGACTTTCCCGGGCCAAAGAGATTTTCCGTACGTGAGCCGTCTGCGCACATCTGGTACAATAGCGAGAATGTGGAGCTGTGGGACGGTAGGAGAAAATTCTGGGGAATATTAACGATGAGTAGTGATCTTTATCGCGAACAA
>CAYSMQ010000084.1:0-14457 GCA_964432035.1 uncultured Ardenticatenaceae bacterium | reverse complement strand
AACTCGTTGTAAAGAAGATGAAAACCGCGCTTGACCAACCAGCGCCAGACTCTTCGGCGAAGGGGAGGCTTTTTAGCATTCATGTGCGGCAACGGTAGCACGGCGACCGGCGCGTGACAAGAAGCGACACGTGTGCCGCGTGCAATCCATTTTGCAGACAGCCGTTGGGAGACCGTGCAAAATGAAGTATCATTAAATCCCGTAGCTTGTTGCGAGTTTGAAATTAGAGGGTAGAGGAAATCGTTTGGAACGAGACGATGTTATACGGTTTGTGGGCGTCACCGGTCTTCCCGGAGCCGGTAAGGGCGCGTTTGTCGATCTGTTGCGCCCGTTGCTGGCGGAGAAGGGCATAGCAACCCGATACTATAGCCTTTCGGACGAGCTGCGCGCCGAAGCCCGCCGCCGCGATCTGCCCGTAGAGCGACCTGTATTGCGATCGATTGCCAACGAATTGCGCCTCGAACATGGCTCTGGTGTCCTTTCGATGCTGGTCACCCGTAAGATCCGCGAAGACTTACAGGAGCAGGAACTGAGCCCTCGCGCGGCCCTGGTGGTCATTGTCGACGCCATTCGCAATCCGGAAGAAGTGCACGTGCTACGTCGCGAGCTGGAACCCAACTTTGCGCTTGTGGGCGTGGAAGCGCCGCTGGAAATATTAGTCAATCGCATCGCCTCACGGGCGCGCTTTGACGAGCCGGATGAGTTTGTGCAAAAGAAAGAGGCAGCGCGCAAAATGATTCTGGGCGAATCGGGTCGAGATGAACCGGCGCACGGTCACAATATTGCCGAGTGTGTCGCCGAGGCCGACTGGCGTGTCGACAACTCGGGCACGCTGCGCGATTTGGCAACCGAGACACGCCGCTTTATCGAAGCCGCCATCCTCGTTCCTGCTCACAAAGAGTAGCGCGACCGGCGCCCCATGGTGCAAACCTTCGCTCGCCTCTTGGATCATCCCTCACGAACATTTCGATTAATATCTGGAGCAAACAAATGTCGATCAAACGCATCGCTATCTGCACCGGTGGGGGCGACGCCCCCGGCCTAAACGCCGTCATCCGCGCCGTCGTGCTTGCCGCCCACCAGCGTGGTTGGGAGTGTGTGGGGATTCGAGACGGCTATACGGGGTTGTTAGAGCCAGAAAAATATGATCAAGGCCTCGTCAAATTGACGCCTGCAGACGTGCGCGGCATCACTCACCTCGGCGGCACCATTTTGGGAACCACCAATCGTGGCGATCCGCTCAGCTATCCCGTCGTGGGCCAAGATGGCGTCGTGCGCGAAGTTGACCGTAGTGACAAGTTGGTACAGGCGTTCCACGACCACGGCATTGACGCGCTGGTGGCCAGCGGCGGCGATGGTTCTATGGCTATCGCGCATACCCTCAGCCGCAAAGGACTGCGCATCGTCGGGGTGCCTAAGACGATTGACAATGATCTGGCCGAGACGTCGGTGACCTTTGGCTTCAACACAGCGGCTTCGTTCGCCACCCACGCCATCGACCGGCTTCATGCGACAGCCGAGGCGCACCGGCGCGTCATGGTCGTGGAAGTGATGGGGCGCTATGCCGGCTGGATTGCGCTTTACGCCGGCGTCGCCGGCACGGCCGATGTGATCCTCATTCCCGAAATTCCCTACGACATGAATAAAGTCGTGGCCAAGATTCAGCGGCGCAACGAGGCCGGGTTCAACTTCTCTATCGTCGTTGTTTCCGAAGGAGCCAAGGCCCTCGGGGGCGATCTGACCCTGAAGGAGCGTGCCGAAGGAGGCAGGGAGAGGCTCGGCGGTGTGGGTGCTAAAGTGGCGGCGGCGCTAGAAGCGCACACGGGTCAAGAGGCCCGGGTTGTTGTTCTGGGACACCTACAGCGCGGCGGCAGCCCCACCACGCGCGACCGTCTGTTGGCGTTGCGTTTCGGCGCGGCAGCCGTGCGCGCCCTCGACGAAGGGCAGGAGGGGATCATGGTGGCGCTTGATCCGCCCACCGTGCGTTACGTTCCGCTGGAGAAGGCCACCGCGCGCATGAAGACCGTTCCCCTGGACCACGACCTGATCCTCACGGCCCGTGATCTGGGCGTGTCTTTCGGCGACTGAGCAATATGCACTTTGGAAGACGCAAACTACCTATTTGAGGAACTGTGAGACGTAGTCGTAATAGCCACGCCTGCCGTACTCTTTGTGCCAAAGCTGGATAGACTTTCGAATCCGCTTTAGACAGTCAACGGCTTCACTTATCGAAATCGAGCGCTCTTCTACAAATGAGGAGAGCACTCTAACTTTGGGAAGTTCGTCATTTCGGCCCAGGTGCCATTCACATACCTGCCTTACCAACTCGTATGCCTGTTCGGTAAGGTGATTCATGTTGCTGCGGCGGGGCTTTCTCCCTCTGTCTTCCGCCTGATACGCGCGAATAAGGTTGCTGATGGCCTGCTCCGCTTCCCAGTCGGTCATTTCGGCGCCTTCCTGGTACACGCTCGTTAACGCCACTTCAATATTGAAGAGTACCGGTTGGTACTCTTCTGAAAATTCATCAGAACCAGAGTGCATTTACGACTGCTTGGTTACAACAGATTTTTGGTGTCCATTGGGCCCGGACGACGGTTCCGAAGCCCACTGCATTGTGTACAGATGGTAATAGCGTCCGCGCTTTGACAACAGTTCTTCGTGCGTGCCTGCTTCCAGGATGCGCCCGTCGTCCAGCACGACGATCTTATCGGCGTTGACAATGGTGCTCAAGCGGTGGGCAATGACGAAGCTGGTGCGTCCTTCCATGAGCCGATCCAGCGCTTTCTGGATGTGTTTCTCCGTCGCCGTGTCCACGCTACTCGTGGCCTCGTCTAGAATCAACAGGCGCGGATCGGCGAGAATGGCGCGGGCAAATGAAATCATCTGCCGTTGCCCCACGCTCAGATTCACGCCGTTTTCGCCCGCCTCTGTCTGGTAACCGTCCGGCGCGCGCATAATGAATTCGTGAGCGCCCACGGCCTTGGCTGCGGCGACAATCTCTTCATCCGTTGCGTCCAACCTGCCGTAGCGGATGTTGTCGGCAATCGTGCCCGAGAAGAGAAATGTGTCCTGTAGCACTACGCCCAGTTGCTGGCGCAGACTGGCTCGCGTTACCTTACGCACGTCGTGCCCGTCAATCTTTAGGGCGCCCTTTTTAATATCGAAGAATCGCGCCAACAGGCGGATAATCGTGCTCTTGCCCGCGCCGGTTTCGCCGACGAGGGCGATACGCTGACCCGGCTCAACGTGCAGCGAGACACCGTCCAGCACCTGCTCTTCGTCGTCGTAGCTAAACGAAACGTCATCAAACTCAACGCGCCCTTCAATAACCGGTAGCTCATAAGCGCTGGGCGCGTCATTCAGATCAGGTTCATTGTCTAGCAGGTTAAAGATGCGCTCGCTTGCCGCCATCGTCGCCTGAAACGTGTTGTATCGTTGCGCCAGCTCGCGCATCGGTTCGAAGAAGCGTTCCACATAGAGCACGAAAGCAACCAGCGTACCGGCGGTTAGCGATTCTCCCAGCACCAGATAGCCACCCACGCCGACGACCAAGGCCGTCGCCAGTGAGCCCATGAAGTCCACGCCGGGAAAGAAGATGGCAGCCAGACGCGAGGCCTCGATGTTGGCGTCAAAGTAGGAGAGGTTCAAATCGTTGAAGTGTTGGAAGTTGCGCTCTTCGCGTGTGAAACTCTTTGTGACCCGGATACCGGAGAACGATTCGTTCAGGTAACCGTTGATTAGCGAGAGGCGTTGCCGCGTGGCGCGATAAGCCTCGCGCACGCGCACGCGCCAGTAGTTGGTCAACGCCACCATCAGCGGCAGCACGGCGAAAGTGACCAGCGCCAATTGCCAGTTCATAGCCATCATGGCGATCACGATACCAAGGAGTGTGAATGTGGCTCGCGCCAGACCTGTCAGCGACCAGGAGACGAAATCTTGCAAGACGCCCACATCGCTAATCAGGCGACTCATCAAGCGTCCCACGCTGTAGTTGTTGTAGAAGTTCAGGGAGAGCGTGTGTAGGTGGCGGAACAGTTTGCTGCGAATGTCGGCGACGATGCGCGTGCCCACGAAGGCCATCAGTGCAATACGCGCGCGGTTCGTTACCCACTCGCCCAGGGCGGAGAGCAGCACGACGACCGTCCAGAAGCGCAGAATATCGAACGGTGTGCCTGCGCTCTCGCCGAACAAAAGCTGCAGGAAGTTTACGGTCCAAACTTGGGTGGCATCGGGTTCCGTCGCACGAATGCCGTAGTCAATTGCGCGACCGATGAGCCAGGGAATGGCGACGCTGAGCAGCGCGCTAATGGCCATGAAAATGATGGCTGCGATTAACTTGCCCTTATAGGGTAGGGTATGTTCCATTAAACGCCGTACAAGCCGCGAGTCATAGGCCTTGCCCAGCGCTTCGTCCTCGTCTGGCAAGAGGTCCTGGATCTTCTCTTCGCGAGCGCGTCGTTCCTGTTCTTCCAGGCTAAGGCCCAGATCGATACCCTTTTGACGTTGTCGTTTCTTGCGTTCGTTCATAGTGTTCTTCTGGTTGAGACAAGCGCCGTCGCGGCGCTGGCCCATTGTCGTTGCCAGTTAGCCTGCCCCGGCTAACTCATCTTGCAGTGCTTTAAACTCTTCCTGGTCGCGTAACTGCAGGTCGTATATCTGCTTGTATAGTCCGCCTTCCGCTAACAGCTGATCGTGAGTTCCGCGTTGGACAATGCGTCCTTCGTCCAGAACCAGAATGCGGTCCGCATTTTTGAGCGTTACCAAGCGTTGGGCGATGACAAACGTCGTGCGCCCTTCCATGAGTACGGCTAGCGCTTGCTGGATTAGGTATTCCGTCTCCGTATCCACGTTGCTCAGCGAATCGTCTAAAATCAGGATGCGCGGATCGGTAAGCAACGCGCGGGCGATGGCAATGCGTTGCTTTTGTCCACCGCTGACGGTAACGCCGCGTTCGCCGACGCGCGTCTCGTAACCTTCGGGAAAACCCGTAATGAACTCGTGAGCTCGGGCCGCCTTCGCCGCGTCGACGACCTCTTCGTGTGTTGCATCGGGGCGTCCGTAAGCAATGTTTTCGGCGATGTTCGAGCTGAAAAGCAAGGACTCCTGCATCACGGCCCCGATATGGCGGCGCAGGCTCTTCTGCGTTACGTCTCTAATGTCATGGCCGTCCACAAGCACGCGCCCGGACGTTGTGTCGTAGAAGCGGGGGATGAGGTTGATCAGCGTCGATTTGCCCGATCCAGTTGGCCCGATCAAGGCAACGGTCTCTCCGGCCTGCGCATGCAAAGAGACGTCACGCAGAATTGTCTCGCCGCTCTGGTAAGCGAACGACACATTCTCAAAGACCACGTCGCCACGTACGTCTTCTAACTCGATGCCGTCGCTGGCATCCTCGATCTCGTCGGGCGCGTCGATAATTTCAAATGCGCGGCTGGCGCTGGCTCCGGCGGTCGCCGCCAGGTTCACAAGGAACCCCAGGCGCTGTACCGGTCCATTAAGCAGCAAGACGTAGGAGATCATGGCGAAAAGCGTGCCCACCGTCAGTTCGCCGGCAAGCGCCCTAGGGCCGCCAAACCACAGCAAGAGGAAGATGCTGACTGCCAGCAAGAAGCTGAAGAACGGCCAGTTGTTGGCCCACGTCTGAATCAGGAGATAGCGTTTGTCGAACCAGTCTTCGTTCTCGTAATCGAATTTCTCCAGCTCGTATGGTTCGCGGGCGAATGACTTTACGAGGCGAATGCCCGTGAGGCTCTCCTGCATCGTGGACGATAGGACGCCCATCTGCTCCTGAATCTCTTTAAAGCGCGGCCGTACCGTGTTGCCGAAGCGGATTGTCGTGGCGATTAGCAAGGGCACAGGAATCAATCCCAGCAGCGCCAGCGAGGAGTCTTCCAGAAGCATGGCTACGATGACGCCTCCCAACAACAGGATTGCCGCCAGCAGGTCCATGAGCCCAATGCCCACGAACCGTTCCGTCTCCGTGATGTCGCTGGTGACGCGGCTCATCAGATCGCCCGTCTGCATGCGATCGTGAAAAGAAAAGGGCAACGCCTGTACCCTCTGATAGAATTCGTTGCGTATGTCGTATGCAAACCGGTACGTTAACCACTGTCCGTAGTAACGCTGCCCGAAACCGGCAACGCCACGCGCCACGGCAATGACCAGAATGAGGCCGCCTGCGATGAACAGCGCGCTCGGCTCTCCTTGTGCCAGACCGCTATCGATCGCGCCCTTAATGATCTGCGGTACAAACAAGTTGAGTAACGTTACAATCAGCATGGAAACGTAGGCCAGAGCGACTTGCTTCCAATGTGGTACCAAGTATCTAAATAGGCGGGAATACACGCCAAATTGCTTCACAGAACCCTCCAAATAGTTTTTGGCGAATCTTCAGGATGCTACATCGGTAAAAGAATTGCATTAGAAGGATTCAGTTTTGTGTTTCTATCTATAGGATAGCTCAACTCTCTATCCTGGTCACTTGTGACAGAGTGAACAAATAGGTACACTAAGCAAAAAAAGGAGTTTGCATGCAATATCGACGTCTAGGAAAGTCTGGCTTGCAGGTCAGCGCACTCTCATTTGGTTCCTGGGTGACGTTTTCCACACAGCTTGACGTCAGCGATGCTCGAGAGGCGATGGCTGTGGCCCGCGACTATGGTGTGAACTTTTTTGACAATGCCGAAGTCTACGCGCGCGGTGAGTCCGAGCGCATTATGGGTGAAGTCCTCCAGGAAGTAGATTGGCCCCGCGATTCCTACATTGTCTCTAGTAAGGTCTTCTGGGGCGCAGTTGACGATCCGGCGCCTACACAACGCGGCCTTAGTCGCAAGCATATCACCGAGGCCTGCCACCAGGCCCTGCAGCGCCTGCAGGTCGATTACCTCGATCTTTACTTCTGTCACCGCCCCGATTACGAAACGCCTATTGAAGAAACCGTGCGCGCCATGACGGATCTCATTCGCCAGGGTAAGGTGCTCTATTGGGGAACGTCAGAGTGGACGGCGCGGCAACTGACCGAGGCCTACGAAGTGGCTTACCGCCTGGGCATGGAGCCGCCGACGATGGAACAACCTCAATACAACATGTTCCACCGCGAGCGCGTTGAAGTGGAGTACCATCCAATTTTTGAGCAGTATGGCATGGGGACGACGATCTGGTCGCCGTTGGCTTCGGGCATTCTGACAGGCAAATACAATGACGGCATTCCCGAGGATTCGCGCGTTAACCTTGAAGGTTACGAGTGGCTCAAGGAGCAGCTGACTAGCGAGCAGGGCCAGCGCCGGCTGGAGAAAGTGCGCGCATTGACCGAGATTGCCGCCGAGTTGGACACGACCATGCCTCGGCTGGCGATCGCCTGGTGCTTGCTCAACCCAAACGTAAGCACGGTCATCACCGGCGCGTCAAAGGTCAGCCAGATCCACGACAACATGAAAGCCATGGAAGTTCTGGACAAACTGACTGGCGACGTGCAGCAGCGCATAGAAAGCATCCTGGACAATAAGCCACAGTTACCAGAAGGGTACCTCTAACCCCATGGCGGAAACGGCAAAAAAGAAGCTGCCGATCACGGGCCTTTCGGTGGGAGATATTCCGGCGTCGGTTCTCGTCTGTGGCGATCCCGCGCGCGCTACGAAAACGGCCGACCATCTACAAGATGCCGAGCTCCTCAACCAGCAGCGAGAGTACCGCGTCTATCGTGGCGCCTACGACCGGTTGCCCGTCGCCGTTTGTTCCCATGGCGTCGGCGCGGCTGGCGCGGCAATTGCCTTCGAGGAGCTGATTGCCGCCGGCGCGCGGCGCATCATCCGCATCGGCACCTGCGGGGGCCTGCAGCGCGATGTACAGGACGGAGATCTGGTCATTGCCACGGCTGCCGTGGACGCCACCGGGTATGGCAGGCAGGTGACACCCCTGGGCTATCCTGCTGTCGCCGACTGGCGGCTGGTAAAGGCGCTGGTAGAGGCGGCTTCCGCCCGACGCTTCGTGACCGGTATCGTCCTGACAAATGATAATTTCTATGGCGGAGTGGACACGGCAGAAACGCCTCACTATCCGTCGATGACGGCGGCTAACGTCGTGGCAGTTGAAATGGAGTGCGCCGCGTTGTTCAAAGTGGGAAGTTTGCGGCGTGTGCAGACCGCGGCGATTCTTGCCGTAGACGGCAATGTGATGGATGAAGGAGAATCGATGGACGTCTACGATCCCCATCGCTCTGTCGTCGGAGAGGCAGTTGAAGCCGAAATTGGAATCGCGTTGCGCGCTCTCGCAGCTGTCGCGGAGAACGAGTAACACGATGACCGACCGCTCCCTGGGCCAACAGCGTCAGGACATCCGGTCCCTGCTAGACGAACGTTCTGCGGTCGATGCCATGGCAGTCTATTATGCGTTCTACCATGCCGACGATCGAACACGCCTCTTTACCCACGAGGGTAGGGAAGGGAGAACAGACGCTTATGTCGCCGTTTCGCGCACAGGCATTGACCTCTTTCGGCCCCTGCTGACCCTGCGCCTTAACCAGGATGATCCTGAAGGGACTGCCGACCTTATTCACAAGGCGTTGTCGCCCAGGGCCAGTGTCTTCATCCACAGCCCTGTCGAGTACCGGCCGCTTCTCTCCGCTTTGTTCGAGATAAAGAGCGAGCAGCGATTGCAGCTGCATACGCTGGAGTCACGCAATTTCGAACCTGTGGTCAACGTGCTGGTGATGCGTTCCGCAACGCCTGATGGGCTGCCACGTTACATAATCAGGCCAACCAACCGGGAGACGGAGGACGAAATCGGCGCTTCGGCTACGCTCAACTGGCAGACGCCAACCTTTGCCGAAGTGACTGTGCACACCAATCCGCAGCACCGCCAACGGGGATGGGGACGCAGCGTCGTTTCAGCCCTCGTTCGCGATCTACTGGAGAGCGGAAAGACGCCCCTTTATGAAGTAAGCCCCCAGAACGAGGCCTCTCTAAACCTGGCGCGGTCGCTCGGATTCGTCAATACGGGCGCCGACAAGATCTTCTTGGAAGCGACACTACGCGCGCAACCGTAAACCGTGCGGTGCAGGGCCCTTAGTCGCTTATGCGACTGTTTTCCCGATCCTCTTTGACAAGCAAATTCATCACGCCACTGACGACGCTAATTACCAGAGCGCCCAAGAGCGTGGGCAAGAAGCCCTCGGACGTCAGACCCAGGTCAAACAGGCCTGACAGCCACACGGTAATCGAAAGCATGATGGCATTGACAATGAGAATGAACAAGCCCAGCGTCAACACGATGAGCGGGCAGGTCAGTAAGAGCAGAATCGGGCGCACGAGCGCGTTAACCAGGCCAAAGATCAGGGCGATGATCAGCAGCGGTACGTACGATTCGGCGCCGTAATTGAGGCCGGGCACCAACTCGACGGCTGCCCATAGGGCAATGGCATTAATTGCCAGGCGTATCAACAAACGCATCGCGGTAACCTCCCTTCGCGACCGGTAATGGGTCTATAGGCCTATTTACGCGATCGTTGCTCGTTCATAAAATCGCGTCATGGCCAAATCAAAGAAGATACTCATCGTAGACGACGAACGCTCTCTTGTAGAACTTTGCCAGATAATACTGGAATCTGCAGGTTTTGACGTACGTGGCGCCTATAGTGGGCGTGAAGCCCTGAATATGATTACCGAGGACGTGCCTGACCTGGTCCTCCTGGACGTTATGATGCCCGGCATGGACGGCATCGAGGTCTGTCGCCGCATCCGCTCCGAACATGAACGTCACCCGCGCATCGTCATGTATACCGCCGACGAGCGAGACGCGACACGCAACAACAGTCTGACCGCGGGAGCCAATGCCGTTCTTGCAAAGGAAACACCTGTGTATGATATCCCTAGGCACATTGCAAACTACCTTGTGCCTACCGGTTCCCTTAGCTGCTGAGTCTGCCGGCTAAAGCTTCGTCATAAATATCTGTGCAAACTCGCTGTCATGTTGGGCGCGCCTGACGAGCCAATCGACCACAAAGGGTGTCTTTTCCATCACGCGCTGCATGTAATAAGAGCGGCGGAGTCCACGCCACAGTTCCTGCTGGCAATAATCTTCATAGACCTTCAGCGTATCCCTCGAGAAATCTTCCTTTAGGAAGCCCTCGTGCACCGTTTCTGCCGCCAGGCGAGCAGAGATAACTGCATTGCTGATGCCGCCGCCGGTAAGAGGATTAATGAAGCCGGCTGCATCTCCGATTAGCAATGCGCCGTTATAGGCCCTTTGTATATTTCGTTGTGAGCCAAAATTCAACTGCCACGTCCGCACACCGTGCAGCTGCCCTCCATTTCTTATACGCTTTTTGATGTCAGGCATCTCCATGAAATCCTTCAGCATCTCTTTGAGGTTGTAGTTCTTTTCGCGGAAGGTATCCAGGCGCATGCCAAGGCCAATATTGGCCTGTCTTTCACCCAGCGGAAAAATCCAGGCATATCCGGGAAGGATCTCCTCGTAGAGATAAAACTCGACCTGGTGGGGTAGCTCTTCGATATCTTCGATATAGGCGCGTAGCGCGACGGCGCGGTGGCGGTCGACGTGTTCGTCGGGTCGAATGTGGCGCGCGATCGCCGACGTGACGCCATCGGCTGCGATGACGACGTTGCTACGAAATGTTTCCACCGAGCCGTTCACACGCGCTTGCACGCCGGTTACCTGACCATCTTCTACGATCGGTTCTTTCACCTGCGCCTGGACGAAATTGGCGCCTGAGTCAATGGCATGTTGCTGGAGAAGGACGTCAAACGCCTCGCGTGGCACGATGGCTGATTTTGCAGCGTGATCCGCCTCCTCAGGCAGATCGGCGTCCATGCTATATCCCTTGGGCGAGACCAGACGAATCTTATCGATGTAATAGAAGCCGGCGTCCTTAATCTTCTGCTCCATGCCCAGCGCGTATAGTAGGCTAAGAGCCGTCGCCGGTACTGCGTCGCCGCACACTTTATCTCGCGGAAAGTTTTGCCTGTCCAGCAACAGGACGTCATATCCTTTTTGCGCCAGGGCCATCGCTGCCGTAGCGCCGCCGGGTCCGGCTCCAACTACAATCACTTCATGGTCCATTCATTCCTCCTGATTCCCCATGCAAGCGTTTCACCGTGAGCATACTATATATTCTCTTGCTCGCGAATGAAAGCCAATAATCCGCGACAGCCTTCCTCAACCAACTCGTAGACGTACTCAAAGTTACCCGTGTAGTAAGGATCGGGCACGTCGCTCACGTCGCTTCCCTCTGCGAAATCCAGCAGACGGTAGAGGCGAGGATAGTCATCGCCAAAGCGCCGGCGGAAGGCGTCGACGTTGGCCTGGCTCATAGCCACGATATAGGTGTCGTTCGCCTGCACATCAGACCCGGCGATCTGTCGGGCGCGCCCGTCATAAGAAATACCTTGTTGTCGCAGGACGCGCTGCGTGCCACGATGAGGTCTCTCGCCCACATGCGCAGCGCCGGTGCCCGCAGAGTCAATTTCAATGAGATGATCCAAATCTGCGTCTTCTACCATCTGGCTAAAAATGGCTTCCGCCATGGGGGAACGGCAAATGTTGCCGAGACAAAGAAAAAGTACTTTGATCATGTGGTCATTGATTTATTCGTGATGCACAGGCTGCACGGAACGGGACCGCGTGGGCGCCCGTAGTGCACACTGTCTATGTCCTTTCATTGTACCCAAGTTGGCCTATAAGCCGCATTCTGTACCCCTAAGGGCGGTGATCATCTATCTTGGGGAGCCATTGCTGGCGCCCTCGTGCGGCCTACCTGGACTTAAGACGGAGCGAGCAACTCCGTGGCCTGTGCTGAAATTCCGCCGCGAATGTTCAGCGCAGACGCTACGTCCGGCTTGGCCTTGCTCCCGGTGGGGTTTGCCTGGCCAGCGACATTACTGCCGCTGCCGGTGGTCTCTTACACCACCGTTTCACCCTCACCGTTTGCCGGGCTTGTGGCCCGGCGCACGGCAATCTACCTCTCTGTTGCACTTGCCGTCGGGTTACCCCGCCCGGCGCTTAGCCGGCACCGTGCTCTATGGAGTGCGGACTTTCCTCGACCAGGTCTCTCAACCTGACCGCGATCACCCGGCCAACTTGGTTCGCCGATCCTAGCATTGCGCCAGAATGGCGTCAAAAAATGAGCATCATAACACGCCTTCTCCGCTCACGCGGGCTGTGTTCTCAGATGCCCACCTTCGTAATCATAGCGCATGAACGTTATAATTGCCTTACTATTATGCAACTGAGAATGGTCGCTTCTACCGTCATAAACACCATAGCCTGCCGTCCGTTACGATTTCAATATGAGTGACCGGGTACTCTGGACCGTTTCGCTTCCTCGGATGGGGCGTCGCGCCGGTCTATTCTTGCTCGTGTTGGCGCTGCTTCTCATTATGGGCTTCTATTCGGCGACAGACGCCGAGCGCTTGCTGCACAACGACGTGTTGAGCACGGCTGATTACGCTGGCTACACTGTTTGTCACCGCCTCACAGCACATTCATTCACTTTTGCCGGCCGCCAGATGCCCCTCTGCGCGCGCTGCACGGGCATGTATCTGGGTATAGCTCTAGTCTTTGTCGTCCTCCTGCTGGCCGGACGCTGGCGCTGGAGCGAGTTGCCTTCGCTCTCTGTTTTGCTCGTATTTGGCTTCCTGCTGGCCCTTATGGGCGTCGATGGCCTGAACTCCTTCAGTCACTTCATTCCAGACGCGCCGCACCTCTACGAGCCCAGAAACTGGTTGCGGCTGTCGACGGGAATGGGGGTGGGCCTTGGCATGGGTAGCGTGGCCTTTCCGGCCCTTGCTCAGACGCTCTGGCAGCGCCAGGTACGCCGCGCGCCTATCGGCGACTGGCGTGAATTGCTGGGCCTTTTCCTTGTGGCGCTGGTGGTCATTCTACTGGTGGTTAGCAACCAACCGGCCCTTTTATACGTATTGTCTATTGTAAGCGCCGCCGGTGTGGTTGCCATCCTGATGGCCCTTAATACCGTTATGCTACTGCTGATATTGCGGCGTGAAGCACGTGTGCAGAGCTGGTCGCAGGCCCTATTGCCTCTGTTTGTAGGGCTTTGTCTTGCGTTGCTGCAAATAGGCCTGATCAGTTACCTGCGCTACTCGCTCACAGGCACGATGACGGGCTTTCCCGGAATGTAATGGGGCGCCTGGTCCCGACCCAGGGACCTTGTCCTCTGGAGGTAAACGATATGGAAATCGCTTCAGCCCTCGGTGGAATCGGCGCTGCTTTTGGCTTATCGAGCAGTGCCGGACTGAATGCCTATATCCCCTTACTCATCGTATCGCTTGCGTCCCGCTTCCCTGCCAACAGCCCGCTCATACAGCTTGGCGAACCCTACAACGTGCTGGGCAACGGCTGGGTCATTGCCGTCCTTATGGTGCTGCTCTTCGTCGAGATGACCGTCGATAAGATACCGGCAGTGGACACTGTTAATGACCTTATTCAGACGCTCGTGCGTCCGGCTGCCGGTGCGGTCCTGTTCGCGGCAAATGCCAACGTCATCACGGACATCAGCCCGGTTCTGGCCCTCATCGCCGGGCTCATCGTCGCCGGCGGTGTGCACGCCACCAAGGGCGCCGCGCGTCCCGTCGTCACCGCCGGAACGGCCGGAACCGGTAACTGGTTGGTAAGCGTGATCGAAGACATCGTCGCCGTGGGCATCTCCATCCTCTCCATCCTGCTTCCCGTGCTGGCGCTGTTTGTGTTGCTTGCCCTAATAATATTCATCGTGCTACGCTATCGACGGCGCAAGCAGCGCAAGAGGAGAGTCGCGTAAGCTTCGAAGAAATCGATAGTCTGTCACGTTCTTTTGACAATGAACTACAAGTCAACCATGGAGGAATCTAGACGTGAATATTGATACCAGTAGTGTCGTGAAGGCCGGTGGAATTGCCGCGGCAATCGGTGTTGTGCTCGCCATTCTCGGTGGCATTCCGCTGCTGAACTGTTTGTTCTTTCCGCTCTTGTGTCTAGGCGCAGTCCTACTCCCCATTGGCGCCGGTGTCGGATACGGTTACTATGCACCTGGAAAAGAAGACCTTGGTCAGAGTGCGCTTGGTGGCGCTCTGGCGGGCGGGTTTGGCGGGTTTGCCTATGGACTCGCAACAGGCTTGATGTCTCTCGTAACGAATGCCGGCGCGGCAGCTTTCCTGGAGGATGCTGATATTGCTGTTGGAGTTGGAGGCACTGCCGTATCGTTTCTAGGCAGTCTTTGCATCCCCATAGTCACCGGTCTTGTGCTCGGCGCAATTGGTGGGCTTATCTGGCCTATTATTCAGGGTAACCGAGCCTAAAGCTATCTTCGAATATGCTCGATGCCTGGCGAACCGGCGTCAGGCATCTATCCTTATCCCGGTAACTGCTTCTCCCTCGCGGCCTGTACTATGTGCGCCAGCGCGCGCTGCGCCGCTTTCCGCTCCTCGCTCGGAATATTCAGCTCTCTAA
>CAYSMQ010000083.1:0-14492 GCA_964432035.1 uncultured Ardenticatenaceae bacterium | reverse complement strand
GGTTGACCAGGCGCGCGCTAACGAAGCTGCCGAGATCATGAAGCGTGTTAACGCGCGCCGTTGGCGGTTGGCTACTTAACCGAGTTACTCGTCTTCAGATTTACGCTGGGCGTCGGCAACGACCTGTTCCTGCAAGTGACCGGGCAGACGACCATATCGCAGGAACGACATCTTAAAGACCCCACGTCCCTGTGTCATTGAGCGCAGATCGGCCGAATAGGTCTGCATCTCGGCGAGGGGAACCTCGGCCCGGACTACAGCGCGAGCGCCTTCCTGATCCATGCCCAGCACGCGGGCGCGCCGCGAGTTTAGGTCACCCATAATGTCGCCCATGTATTCGTTGGGAACGGTGACCTCGGCCTCGTAGATTGGCTCGAGTAGGATGGGCGCCGCACCCATTGCGGCTCTCTTGAACCCTTCTCGTCCGGCGATCTGGAAGGCGATTTCTTTTGAATCGACGGGATGCTCTTTTCCATCGTAGACGACGGCCCGTACACCTGTCATGGGATAGCCGGCAAGGACACCATTCTCGATTGCCTGGCGACACCCTTTCTCAACTGCGGGGATGAACGGCTGGGAGATGGCGCCACCGAAAACTTCTGAGTCAAACTCAAATTCATCGTCGTCGTCGAGCGACTCGAGGCGTAAGTAGACGCGCGCGTATTGTCCCGCGCCGCCCGTTTGTTTCTTGTGTGTGTATTCTGCCGTGTTGGTGCGGGTAATTGTCTCCCGGTAAGGGATTTTGGGGATGCTGGTCGTCAGGTTGAGCCCGAACTTAGATTGTGCCTTCTTGACGGCAATATCCAGATGCGCGTTGCCCATGCCGGATACGATCACCTCGCGCGTCGCCGGTTCTGAATACCAGCGTAACGTCGGATCTTCGGCGGCAAGCCGACTTAGCGTCGTGCTGAGCTTGGCGACGTCTGACTGAGCGACGGGATGCACGGCGATGGACATGATCGGTTCGGGCTGTGCGATTGGCTCAATCTCGAGCTGGCGGTCCTGCTGGCACAACGTGTCGTTGGTGACGGTGTCGCCCAGCTTAACAACGGCGCCGATGTCTCCGGCGTGGAGCCGCGGAACCGTGATTTGTTCCTTTCCGCGCAAGACGGCGATGCTGCCGACACGAACTTCCTCGCGTCGATTAGCGTTGTAGACCCTGGAGTCTGAATCAAGCACGCCCCCAAAAACGCGCAAATAACTCATCTTACCGTAGGGATCTTCTCTGGTCTTGAATACAAGTGCGGCGAGCGGCGAATCGTCGCTAACAGGGTAGCTGACTTCTTCGCCGTTCTCGGTTGCTGTAAATTCCTTGTCCCCGTCTGGTGCGGGCAACAACTGTACTAGGTAGTCGACGAGCGGCTTTACGGCGATACCAGGCTCCGGTGCACTGAAGAACACGGGCGTCGCCGTTCCCTTGCGCATTGCAGCTTTAAGTCCTTGCACAATCTCGTCAGGCGTCAGATCCTCATCGTCGAAGTACTTCATAAGGAGCTCGTCATCACCCTCGGCTGCCACTTCTACAAGCTCAAAGCGGGCTTCTTCGGCGGCGTCGGCTAAGTCTGCCGGAATGTCCTCTTCACTGCCCTCAGCGCCAACGAGCGCCTTCATGGAAATCAGATCGATGACGCCCTTGAAATCTGGGCCCTCGCCAATGGGAAGTTGCAGGCGGATCAGATTGCCGGGTAGATGCGTCTGGACACTGTCCCACACGCGCTGGGTGCGCACGTTTTCGCGATCCATCTTATTAATGACGACGACTTTGGGCAGGTTGCGCTCCTCGCAGTATTGCCACACCAGTTCTGTTCCTACCTCGGCGCCGGCGACGGCTTCGACAAGTATGGCTGCGCTATCCACAACTTTCAATGCGCTGAAAACTTCGCCAACGAAGTCGGCATAACCGGGTGTGTCGAGGAAGTTTATTTTCACCTGTTGCCACTCAATTGGTGCGATAGCGGTGGCTATGGAGCTATTGCGCGCGATTTCTTCCTCTTCGAAGTCCATGGCAGCCGTCCCTTGCTGCACAGACCCCATACGCGTGGTCTCCTCGGTGTCAAAAAGCAGCCGTTCGACGAGCGTTGTCTTACCAGAGCCGCTGTGTGACACGAGGGCAATATTTCGAATGTCTGCGGTTTTATACTCTTTCATGCTTTGAAACCTCACCAGTCTTTGAGATTCACGAACTCGTTGTTATCAACCCTTTGAGTTCCTTATAAAATTCAAAAAAGCGATTCTATTACACTACTTGTGGCGGCACAGGCAACCCCGATTAAGCGGGAGAGTTCTATTCGAATCCAATTGTTTTGGGGAAGAGGTTACGACCCCGTCTCGGTATTCGACCTTTGTTTAATAGCCTTGTGATTTTAAAGTAAAGGAGGGTGGTTGTCAAAGGAGGTAGCGCCCGTTTGGCGGCCATTCTACGCGCCTATACTTGAATGAATTTTGGCGTGTTGTTCCTATATTTGGCCCTTATTCTTCAGCTGTAAATAGCGTCCTACAACCTGCGGTGAAAGCTGGGTTGCGGGCACGTCGAGCGTTTCTACGCCCTCACGCCTGAGGCGTTCTAATAGCAGGCGCCGGTCGCGCAGAATTTGGCCCGCCATGACTTGCTGGTACATTTCGGCGGAGCTGTGCGGACGACGCGCCGTCATCTCGTGCAGTTCGGGATCGCTGATGGTGACGACCAGGGGCAGGCTGCGGCGAGCCAGTAGTGTGACATGTTGGCGCAGGGCATTCATGCTTTCGCCGCCTGTGATGTCAGTGAACAGGATGATCAGCGCGCGCCGCCGTTGCTTCCGGGCCAGATAGCCAAGCCCACGCCGGTAATCAGGCTCGACGGGTTGGGCCGTGACGGCATAGAGTTGGTCGAGAATGCGCTGAAACTGGCCACGACCCTGTCGCGGCGCAACATAGCGTTGCACGCTGGCAGAAAAGGTGAGTAGACCGACCTTGTCTCCCAGTCCGGCGGCAACGTAGGCCAGCAGGAGGGTGGCGTTGATGGCGTAATCGAGCTTGGCGATATTGCCAACCGGGCTCTGCATCATGCGGCCCGTGTCCAGCACAGCCATAATGTTCTGGCTCCGTTCTGTCTGATATGTTGTGGTGATGGGTCGGAAGCGCCTGGCAGTCGCCTTCCAGTTTATATGCCGGTACTCGTCATCGGGCCGGTACTCGCGCAGGCGCTCGAATTCGGTACCTTGTCCCACCAGGCGCGCGTTGCGCAATCCGAACTCCTGCAAGCGGTTCTGGCGCAATAGGAGGTCGAAACGTCTGACGCCGATGAGATCGGGATAAACTTTGACAGAGCCCTGGGCCGGGATGCGACTTTGCCTGGTCACCAGACCCAGCGGACCCTGCCAGCGAATGTTGATATCTCCAAAGCGATAGTCGCCGCGCTTGGGTGGGTATACGCTGTACGTAGCCTGCCAGGTCTGGCGGGCGGGAAGAGACCTTTCTAGCAGTAGATCGCCGGTCTTGAAAGCGTGCGGCGGTTCGTCACGAATCTCTAGGGGTAAGTTGCGGTCAAACCTGTGGCGCACTTCTATTGTGATCTTGTTCTCGGTGCCAAGGCTCAACCGGGCATCGTGCCGGCGGTCCACTTGAAAATGGGACACGGTTCCGGCGGTCCGCCAGTCGGCGACGATAAGGATCAGCGCCAGTCCAAGGGCAAGCGCCGCGCCCCACACGAGTTGTGGTAGCCACGTAGCAGCCGCCAGAAATGGCGCTGCCAGTAGTAATAGTACTAAGCCGCGTTTCGTTAGGAACATAAGCGTGCGATGGTTACCGGCAAACGATGAGAGCGTTATCGAGGTACTTCAACTTGTGAGAGGATGCGGGTTACAATGGCATCGGCGTCGAGGCCCTCGAGTTCTGCTTCGGGTTTTAATATCAAACGGTGTCGTAAAACGGGCGCGGCGATATGCTTGATGTCGTCGGGTACGACAAAGTCTCTGCCACGGAGGGCGGCGAACGTCTTGGAGGCCAACAGCAAGTGGGTAGCCGCACGCGTGCTGGCGCCCAAAATAAGATCTGGCGAACGGCGGCTTGCTACGGCGATGTCGCTAATGTAGCTGAGTACGCCGTCTTCCACGATGACCTGGTCTACGCTGCGCCGTAGCTGAAGAACAGTGGCGGCGCTAATCATGGGGCTTAGGCCGGAAGCGGCGAGCCGGTGCGGATCAAAGCCGTTGTGAAAACGGCGCAAGACTTCCACTTCCACTTCCTGCGGCGCATAGGGGACGACGACCTTAAACAGAAAGCGGTCGAGTTGTGCTTCTGGCAGCGGGTAGGTGCCTTCGTACTCGATGGGGTTTTGCGTGGCAACGACCATGAAAGGCGGCTCCAAGCTGTGGTTCTGACCGTCCAGGTTAATTTGGCGTTCTTCCATTGCTTCCAACAGGGCCGCCTGCGTCTTTGCCGGTGCACGGTTAATCTCGTCCGCCAGGAAGAGTTGCGTGAACAACGGCCCCCTTTTGAGATGGAACTGACCGCTTGCCATGTCGAAGACGCTCGTGCCGAGAATGTCGGACGGCATGAGGTCGGGTGTAAACTGAACGCGGGTGAAGTCTGCCTGCACCAGGTGGGCCAGGGTCTTGGCCATTAACGTCTTCGCCGTGCCCGGGACGCCTTCGAGCAACACATGCCCGCCCGTAATCAGAGCGATGACGAGGTGCTCGAATGGTTCGTGTAGGCCGACGATTACTTTGTCCGCCTCGCGACGTATGCGGGCATAAATTTCTTCAATCTCGTTCGATTGCAACAGGTCGCCGGTGGCATTCATGTTGTCCATTGGTTAACTTCCTGTGATAGTCTAAGTAACTGTGCATCGCTAAGGTCTTCGCGCGAAAGCTCGTGTAGTAGCGCGCTTAGCCGGTCTGAATCAAGGTTAGGCCGCGCGCTTTCCAGGCGCTCTAGATAGGCCTCGTCAGGAATGGCGGCAGACAGACCGTAACGATAGCCTAGTTGTGTTTTCAGGTGGTGACGATAGTATTCTCTGACTGCCTCCTTGTGCCCTGCGCGCCGGCTGAGGTTGGCAAGTGCACGAGCGTGCTCTGCCGGTGCGCGACGCGCCCGACTGCTTTTGAGCGGAACGGGCCGGCCGAAACGACGCCCGGAGAGTAGTAGCCAGACAAAGGTGACGCCGAAGGTGTATAGAATGGCCTGACCGGCCGGCGCGGTTCGCAGCCATTGTCCCAGTCCCACGCCGGCGCCGGCATCTGCCGGCCGGACGCCGTGATGCCACTCGTCAAACCAGATAGTCGCCGGTGGCCTGGCCTGCGACAATAGGCTCAGGGCCAGTTCCGGGTTTCCCGGTTGTTTCAAGCCCTCATTGGACAGTGCGTAGCGCAAGGTCGTGAGAATGACCATTCCCGCTCCTTCGTGGAGCGCGACTGCCACGGGGTCGCCGTTCGCCGTTAGCAACACCGTGTGGTCGGTGCGTTCGGTCTGTAGGATGGCCTGCGGCTGCGCGTTGGCCAACACATCAGGTGTTCCGGACAGGATACGCTCATCGGCGCGGACCACCTCGTCCTCCAGGTTGGGCTCGAAGAGCAGATCGAAATCCACGTGACGCATTGATATTGCTGTGCCCAGGCCGTCGCCGGTCACGATCAGAGTGCCGCCCCCCTGAACCCACTCTTCCAGAACCTGCCACTCCGTATCAGATATCCCGGGCACTTGCGGCTCCAGAACTAGGCTCAGGGTCGCCTGTTCCGGCGGCGCGAATGCTCTTGGCGTCTCAACAATCGCCTCGTATTCAAGAGCTTCACTCCATAATAGCAGGGCGCGCGCGCCCTGAGGATCTGGGGACGCGGTAGCCAGGGGCGGGTAATCTGTTTCCTGTCGCAGTTGCCAGTACGTTGCAATGCTGGTGACGGCAACAAGCAGAAGGAGGAGGAGCAGGGCAGATGAGTTTTCGCGGATGAAGCGTTTCATGTTAGCTCGCGTATGCTTTGCACCTGCCGCTCAAATCGATCATAGGTTTGGGCGTCCGGAATTTGTAGCCCGTACCAGCTTCGTTCGAATGTGTGGATAATCTCTCTCAGGTGGGTGGCCAACTGTGGATGGTCGCCGACGCTTTGAAGATATTCCAGGTTGGTGCGTGATCGATCGTAACGTACGAGGCCGCGCTCTTCGAGCAACAGCAGGGTGGACAGATACAGATAGCGCAGCGCCTGCCGGTAGTCGCCGATCTTAGAAAGATCTCGCGCCCTATCCATGGCGAGCGACGCGTCCTGTGGTTCGCCATCTACGCCGGCAGCTCCAGGTTCTATGTCGGGTGCGATTTCCCGACGGAGGCGCCGGATCACGAAATATAGGATCACGCCAATTGCAAGGACTCCGGCGATAACGAGGAGAACGGTGACGATGCGACCACCAGGCGCTTCGTTGGGGAGCATATTGATGAGCTGTTGGGTGAACCACTCCCAGATTCGTTCAAGCAGCGACGGTTGTTCCTCCTGCCACTGAAACTCGGGGCGGCGCAAGATCTCTTCTAGTTGTGAAAGCGCCCGCTCGCGCCAGGCCGGACTGTCGCCCTGGCCCCACACCGTCTCCAGCGCTGCAAACGCAGTTACGAATGCGGCGGTGACCAGCAGCACACGTCTTGCGATACGTTGTGGGATGGGGGTGCGATCTGTCACGAGATAAGCGATTAAACAGGACCCAGCGCAGCCACAAGGGAAAACGCCAGAACCAGGATAAGACCATAGATGAGGGCAAAGCCCACAAGCGTTGCCAGCGTCAAAATGACGAAGTTTCGCCAATCAGTTGGCTTCAACAGAGGTTCATTACCGGTGGCAGCAGGAGACGCGGCGATGAGCTCCGCGGTTGCGCGACCGGAGCCCGTCAGGGACTCTGCGGCGAGCGCAAGATCCAGCCCTTCGGTACGCACGCGTAGGTCGAAATAGAGAACGGTCATCGCCGCCACCTGCAAGGGGAGATAGAAAAGTCCGGTGATCAGAACAGTCAGTGACTGGGCAATCGTCTGGAAGGTGAAACGCTCTCCAGTCATTTCTAAGGGATTCCCCGACAGAAGTTGACTACCAAGGGTAACGACGGCAGCCGGACCGGCGACCACGAGCAAATTAAAGGCATAGAGAATGATTGCGAAACCAAGTACCCACCAGAAGCGGCGCCGCGCCAGCATCCAGGCTCGGCGCCACGCGGTTGTTGGCGAACTGTCTTCAAATATGATAACGGGAACCAACAAGGGTATGATGACGTACCATAAGAAGACCAGCATGCCGCCCCCGGTGAGCCAGCCAAAGCAGGGAATGATCCACCAAAAGCCAAGCGCAATGGCCAGGGCGGCGGCGAGTAGGAGGGCGCCGACAACCTGCACCCATTTGTCTCTAATGCGGGAGTAGGCGTCGCCGATGGAAGTGGGCGCGTCGCCAAAATAGCTCCCGGCCACGGCGACGGTGAGCGCCGCCGTGGCCACGCCCTGCAACAGGATGAAGCCGAGAATGCCAACGGCGCTGCTTAGACTGGCGCCAATAAAGTACGATGGGCCGAAAACGGCAAAGGGGTCGCCCGGGGCCGTTGCCGGATTACTGAATGCATCGCCAAGGCGCGAAAAGGCATTACCAAACGTGGTTACCGAAACGGCCGTCTGAACCAGCGTAATCGGCACCTGTACCAGCGCCACAATTCCTATTAGCTGGAGGAAATTGTGGCGGTACAGGAGAATGGCGCGATCCAGTATTTCTCCCAGTCTAAGTGGGCGCAGCGAAGGTGTCACTAATATCTTAGAAGGGCGCCAATACGACCTGCTTCCTCAAGCTTGGGATTATCGCTAACTACCTCGACGCTCCCACCCTGCTCCACTGTGCGCTTCACGGCCTCGTCCACAACATCGGCGACGTTCTCAAATGTCGAATCCCCGAACATCTCATCATCCGAAGCGGAGAGGTACCCCGAGGTCGTGTGTCGAAAACCCGGGGCGCGATAACCATCGCTGACGACCAGCGTATCGACGCGCCCGTCGGACACCATCTTAAGCGTCGGTTTGAGTCCCGTTACAGCGCTTCCGCTATCATGCGCCGAGGTGATGACCTTGTCGACCAGGCGCTGCTCCCGTTCGGCGTTAAGTTCATGCAACATTTCCAGTGTATGCTCGCGCACCTCCTGTTTGCCGGCGTCCATGTCCATGGCAAACGTTCCGGCAATCGTGCTCTGCAGCCGTTTGGGGAGCATTTCGCGGAACTGGGCGACGTTTTCGGCAGTGCCGCCGATGAAGAGGCGACGAATGTTCTTCTTGGCAAAGAATCGCCCGGCCTCTTCGGCGGCGTCGCGCATGTTGCGCTGAGCGTGTTCGTCTTCCTGGCGGGCGCCGCCAACGCCGCCGCGCATGCCGGTCGCCGAAGAGCCGCGACCATGTTTAAGCTTACGGATGTCCTCGCCCATCGTGCCGCGCGTCTCTTGCAGCTCGCCGAGGTGAAACTCAAAGAAGCGGGCGCCAATGCGGTCTACAATGATGACGCCGTAGTGCGTATAGTATTTCATCAGGTGCAGCAGCGGTTTTACATAGGGCTCGCGGCCCACTCGGATACGATTGCGGAAGGGCACCGCCACCTGATAGGAGCGGAAGAAATCCTCTGCCGCGCAGGAGAAAAGGGCGACGCCCGCCTGTCGCCAATCATGAACCATGTCAAAGTACTCTTCGATTTGCTCCCTGTCCTCGCTTCGTTCGTCGGGCAGTTCCTTAAGCAACCCGCGTACGTGAAGTTTAATTGTCTCGATTGGATTCTCGCCAACGTCCGCATTCAGATACAGGCTGACTATCTGATCGTCCTCTGCCTCGAATGCAAGCAGTTCTTCCAAGTTTTCGTCGGTGAACATGATTCCTCCTTCGGTAGGACACCGCTTTAGAGTTGTGGCTACCCAAATTGCGGTATCTAACTATGGCCGCTCGCTAAGCGTCAGCGGCACGGTGATTGTCTCGCCATCGCGTACGACAGTCAGATCAATCGTCTGTCCGACTTCCGTTTCAAATATGAGATAGCTTAATAAGTCATTGAACTCTCGTACCTGGCGGTCGTCGATGCCGATGATTAGATCGCCACCCGGCGTATCTTCATTGGGTGCAGGAATGATGCCGGCATCGTCGGCCGGGCTCGCGGGCGTGATGGACGTTACGTAAACGCCGTAGGCCTCTGAGAGCCCCAGCTGTTGCTGGCGTTCGAGATTGATGGGGCCGCCACTGGATCCAATGCCCATGTAGGGATACGCGTAGGTCCCATTTTCGATGAGCGAAGGAACGATGCGTTGCACGGCAGCGACGGGAATGGCAAAGCCAACGCCGGTGTTTAGTCCAGTCGTGGAACGTATGGCGCTGCTTACGCCCACGACTTCACCGCTCAAGTTGAGCAGGGGCCCGCCCGAATTGCCAGGATTTATCGGCGCGTCCGTTTGAATGACCTCTGGCAGCGAATAGAAGCCACCATTTTCGGCGAGTTCCTGGGAAATGATGCTGCGTCCCAGCCCACTAATGATTCCAAAGGAAAGTGATCCCTGTTCTTCGAATGGATTGCCAATGGCCACGACGAATTGGCCCACACGGAGCGTGTTGAAGTCGGCGAGGGGCAGGGGTTGAACATTATCTGGTCGTGACTCCACGCGTAGCACGGCGAGGTCGCTGTGCACGTCTGTGCCTACGAGGTCGGCGCGCACCAGGTCGCCATCGGGAAACTGAACTTCGTAGTTATCGCCTTCGGCGACGACGTGGTTGTTGGTGATGATGTGCCCCTGGTCATCGTAAACGAAGCCACTACCACTCCCCAGCCGTAGCGAGCCGTCATTGGTTACAATAAAGACAACGGCAGGGTTTGCGCGCTCATAGAGGCTGACGAGCGAACTTTCGAGGTCGGTTGTGACGGAAATGGCCCGCGGCGGGGCAACGGTAACGGACGTCTCTCCGGACCCGACGTTCGGCGAACCGATCTGTGCCTGTACGGTTGCTACAGCTTCGTCGACGATTTCATCGCGGTTAACGGCAGTTTCGCCGGTGGTCTCATCACGCGCGACCGGATCCAGCGCATTGCAGGCGAGTGTGGCAAGTAAGAGTAGAGAAATAAAGAGCAGCAAACGAGATTTGCTCATTCACGAATCCTTTGATGATAAGAGTTGATTGTTCGACCGTGGGGGTTTCGCGGGGCGCCGATTTTGCTACTTCACAGGATAACCAATTGCTCGATTCTCTGCCTTGTGTTCTGAGAACATCCCGAATCCTTATGTAGTTCTTGGCTTCCATCTGCCGTCCGAGTTCTAAAATCGGGTTGCTTTGCCTGAGCAAATGTGAGCGCCTCAGGAGACATCTGTACTCACATTTTATGTCTCTCTGAGAGATTGTGTCAAGGGCGCCCTATGCTTCTTACTCAACGCTAACAGCTTCTTCCACGAGTTCAACTGCCTCTTGTGGTCTTGGCTGGGCCAAGACGCGGGCGATAGGCCGTAGGGCCATCCACCACTGTTCGTGGGGCCTGCGTTCTTGCCGGTTCATCATGCGAGGGATATCTTCCAGGTTAGTAAAGTCCATCGTGCTACCGAGCAGGCCTACGACGGCGCTCTGCGGTTCGTCGGTATCCCACTGCGCTTCCAGATACTCGATGCAGTCGGCAGCCAAGCGGCTGGCAAGGTTGCGGTCAAATGGCGTGGGATTGCCGCCTTGCTGGATGTGTCCGAGAATTGACTGTCGCACGTCGAAGAGATCGCCGCCTTCTTCTTCGAAAAGCGCGCACATAAAGCGGGTATCGTACGTCTCGTTTGCCAGCTCGTTGCGGATCATCACACCTAACCGCTTGCCTTCACTAAAGCCGTTTATCAGCTGGCGCACATCGTCTACGAGATCGGCGAGGGTCACGCCCTCTTCGGCAAGATAGACGCGTTCAGCGCCGCTGGCAAGGGCGCTCATCAATGCCAGGTAGCCACACCGTCCACCCATGACCTCTACGACGAACACACGTCTGGAAGCCACGGCCGACTGTTTGATCTTGTCAACGGCGTTCACGATGCTATTGAGCGCCGTATCGGCGCCGATGCTGAGCTCGGTCGCCGGTAAATCGTTGTCAATGGTCGCCGGCATACATATGATCGGGATATTAAACGCCGGATAGCGCTCGCGGTTCTGGTGAAGGTCCACGGCGACTTCGTAGCCAGACCAACCGCCCACGATGACCAGGGCGTCAATCTCATGCTCTTCTAGGTTGCGCGCTATAGCATAATAGTCGCGTCCCTCGGGCATCGTCCGATTTGCGCCCAGTTCGGCGCCGCCACGGATGGCCCAACCGTTGACGCTCATCCAATCAAGCGGCCGAATGGCGCCGTCGATGAGTCCCTGGAAGCCATGGTAAACGCCCATTAAATTGTGTCCGCGGTCGATGCCCAGGCGAACAAGGGCGCGCACGGCGGTGTTCATACCCGGAGCGGGGGCGCCGGCATTTAGCACGGCAATGCGCAGTCTGGCGCGCGTTGGGTCGGGCTCGTGCGGTTCAGCGCGCACCAGTGTTCGCAATGTCTGGAATGCATCGATGAAGCTTTTTCCTCGCAAGGCCACGGCCCTTTCGAAATCGCGGGCCTCCAACGCCTCGGCGACGGCGGCGTTCTTCTGCAGACATTCGTGCAAGGGCGTCTGGGAAATGCGGTTTCCCAAGATGCCCACGACGGGAACCGGATCGCCGGGCTGCATTCTTAACATGACGTCGACCGCTTCGGCGCCAAGCAGGGTTGCCAGATTGCGGTCGAAGGCGCTGGGGGCGCCGCCGCGCTGTACATGACCCAGAATGGTTATCCTGGTTTCTGATTGCAGCTTTTCTTCCATTATTTCGGCTACGTACTGGCTCGAAATGCGGTTTCCATGCCAGTCGCGTGCCCCTTCGGCGACGACGACGATACTGTCACGGCGGCCCAATTCGCGCCCGCGCTTCAGCACCTCGCACATTTTCTCTTCCCACTTGTCCAACATGGGCGGTGATTCGGGGATGAGCACCCAATCGGCGCCGGTGGCCAGCGCGCCCATCAGGGCCAGATAGCCGCAGTTTCGGCCCATCACTTCCACAACGAAACTACGCTGGTGGCTGGCTGCGGTGCTGGAAATGGCATCGATGGCCTCGGTAATGCGGTGCAGGGCCGTGTCGGTGCCAATCGTGACGTCAGTGCCAAACATGTCGTTATCGATGGAACCGACGAGGCCCACGATAGCCAGATGCCGAAATTCGTCGGCAAGGGCCTGAGAAACCCTGTTCTCTTCTACAAGCTCGGCAAGCAGTTCAGGCCACTCATCGCGGAAGATGCTGGCGCCCGTCAGGCTGCCATCACCGCCGATGATGACGACGCCTTCGATGCGGTTCTGGAGCAAATTGAAGGCGGCGGCGCGGCGTCCCTCGCGGGTGCGGAACTCGGCGCATCGCGCGCTGCCGATCACCGTCCCGCCTCGATGCAAAATACCGCCGACATCATTCCAGGAGATGGGACGGATACGTTCGCCTCCGTCAACCATTCCACGGTACCCTTCATAGATAGCGTAAATCTCTACGCCGCGATCGAGAGCAGTGCGCACGACGGCGCGGACTGCAGCATTCATGCCTGGAGCGTCTCCGCCGCTGGTCAGAACTGCGATTCGTTTCATCAAGCCTTTCCTGATTGGTTGTTTCATGAGCGACCGGCGCTCGTAAAAAACATATAACCGACTATGGTGTTTGTTCGACGCCAACTATACCGGCTGCTATAATTTTAACACTAATTTCTCACCCTCGTAGTTCAATGGATAGAACAGTCGCCTCCTAAGCGACCGATTCCGGTTCGAGTCCGGACGGGGGTACTCTGTTACAGGGTGCTGACCGGGTCTATATCGACCAGCCAGGGGCGGGGTACCGAAAAGTCTTTAAGAAGACGCACCGGATCAGGCGAGCGCACCAGGATCTGCCAACGGAAACGGCCGTCGATGCGGTTGAAGAAGGGGGGCGCCGGACCAATAATCTCGGTGGCGCTAAGCGCCATGTCCCGGCTGTGTTGTCGCAGGCTCGTTGCCAACTCTTCTGCTTTGCGCCGCCCGCGGTCGTTGACGGGATCGAGTAGCAGAAGGCGAGCCAGGCGGCGGAACGGTGGGTAGCTATGTTGCGTGCGGAAGCGGATTTCCTCCAGGTAAAAACTGACATAATCGTGTTCGGCCGCCGCCTGAATGGCGTAGTGCTCCGGTTTGTAGGTCTGTACGATGACACGGCCTCCCAGCAACCCGCGTCCGGCGCGGCCCGCGACCTGTGTCAGTATCTGGAACGTCCGCTCACCTGTTCCGAAATCTGGCAGGCCCAGGGAGACATCGGCCGAAATGACGCCTACGAGCGTGACCAGCGGTAGATCTAGACCTTTGGCGATCATCTGCGTGCCCACCAGAATGTCTGCCTTCTGGTTGACGAAACTGGCCAAAATCTGTTCGTGTGCGCCCTTGCCGCCCGTGGTGTCGCTGTCCCAGCGTACGGTTCGCGCGTCGGGCCACCGTTGCTGTACCAGGCGCTCCAGCTGCTCCGTGCCCAGACCAAAGTATTTGATGCGCCCGGATCCGCACTTTGGGCAGTTGTCCGGTTGGCGTTCTGAACGCCCGCAGTGATGGCAGACGAGCGCCGACCCGCTGCGGTGGAAGGTCAACGGAACCTCACAACGGGGACATTTGAGAACGTGCCCACAATCGCGGCAAAGGACGAAGGTGGCCGATCCGCGCCGGTTTAGAAAAAGGATAGCCTGCTCGCCTCGATCCAACGTTTCATCGACGGCCGATTGTAAGGCGCGGCTGAATACGCTGCGGTTTCCAGCGCGCAGCTCCTGACGCAGATCGACAATCTGGACGGGCGGTAAGGGAATTGAGACGGTTTCCTCCGGATCTTGCTCGTCGTGAGCGTAACGACTCTGGACTTGTAGGCGCTCAGCCTGGCTTTCTATACGAGAGCGGTGTCCCATGACGCGGCGTGGCAATTCCAGCAAACAGTAACGCTCGGCGCGCGCCTGGTGATAGGTGACGAGGTCGGGTGTGGCGCTGCCCATGATCACGGTGGCGCCCACGATGCGGCCCAGCTCCACAGCCGTCGTGCGCGCGTGGTAATAGGGTGGGGGCACCGGCGCGCCCTGTTTGTAACTATGATCGTGCTCCTCGTCGACCACGATGACGCCAAGGTTAGGAAAGGGCGTAAAGAGCGCGCTTCGAGGTCCGACGACGATATCGAAAAGACCCTGCCGCGCCCGTCGCCACGTATCATAGCGCTCACCGTTGCTGAGCCTGCTGTGCAAGACGGCGACGCGTCCGGGGAAGCGGGCGGCGAAGCGGCGTACCGTTTGCGACGTCAAGGCAATCTCGGGTACCAGCACGATGGCCTGGCGATCGTGTTGCAGAGCGTGGTTGATAGCGCGCATATAGATTTCGGTCTTGCCGCTGCCCGTCACGCCGTGGAGCAAGAAGGAACGCGACGGTTCGTCACTGTCTGACTCCATGCTTTGCTTGATCG
>CAYSMQ010000082.1:8306-14524 GCA_964432035.1 uncultured Ardenticatenaceae bacterium | reverse complement strand
TGGCGTCTACTTCGCCGAACTGGAAACATACGCCGACGACCGCGGCCGGTTTCTGGAGACCTTCCGCAAAGAGTGGTTCCCGCAACGCGCGTGGGACATCGTCCAGGCCAACCGTTCCGATTCGCGCGCCGGCGTCCTGCGCGGCCTGCACTATCACTTCAAGCAGGTCGACTACTGGTACGTGGTTCGCGGCCAAATTCGTGCAGCGCTCGCCGACATTCGCCCCGATTCGCCAACCAGCGGCGTCACCGAAACCGTTGAAATGAATGAAGACAGAAATCTGGGCCTCTTCGTGCCCATTGGCGTGGCTCACGGATTCGTAGCTCTCACCGACGCTACGTTGACCTACGTTGTGGACAACTACTATGATAGCAACGATGAGTACGGCGTCGCCTGGGACGATGAGCGACTGGGCATAGATTGGGGAGTCGAATGCCCTACACTCTCCACCCGTGATGAGACCAATCCGCCACTTTCCGACATTCCAAACACTAAACTGCCCCACCTATACAACGATTAAGTCGAGTACATTCGCGAAATTCGGTGCAAAGGTCCGTCTCATCCACCGACACGCGCCCACAACGGCGGCCCTAGTATCAAGAGCCCGATGATCACTGCCCCTATTGCGCCCACTAACACAGTAGCAGCCGCCACGTCCTTCGCCACCTTAGCCAGCGGGTGCGGCTGCGGCATGGTCATATCCACAACCGCCTCAATCGCCGTGTTCGTAAATTCCGCCATCCACACAATCATGATCGTTAACAACAACCCCACCCACTCCAGGCGCCCGATGCGCAGCCACCACCCTAGAAGCACGACGGCAATCGTAATAATGGCATGAATCCACGCATTTCGCTGCGTGCGCAAGACGTAGGCCCACCCTTCAAACGCATAGCGAAAGCTCCGTACGCGCCGCGCGATCTCTGCCTTTAGGTCTGCCGCCATGGAACTGCTTAGCTTTCGGTCGGCGTTGCGCTCAAGCCCAGCGCTGCCAACAACTCGCTTTGCTGCGCCCACATAGTCGCTTTCTGCGCTTCGTCGGCGTGGTCGTGTCCCATCAGATGTAGCACACCGTGGATCACTAGCAGCGCCAGTTCGTTTAGAAGCTCGTGCCCCGCCGCGCGCGCCTGCTCTCTGGCGACTTCTGTGGCAATCACAATATCTCCGAGATAGAAGCTCCCATCAGGCAACACATCGTTGATTTTGAAGCTGAGGACATCGGTCTGGCTATCTTTTCCCCGGTACGTCCGGTTCAACTGCCGCACCTCATCTGCGGTCGCCAGCCTCACGGTGAGTGCCACGTTCTCCGCGGCCTGCTGCCGCTCCAACGTGAGTGCTGCTGCGCGCTCTAGCGTCTGGACAACGTGATCTTCCAGTGGCTCACCTGCCTGTACAACAATTTGGAACTGGCTCAACTGCTCTCCCCTTGAGGCACGCCGCCGGTGGCCGCGCCCAGGACAGGCTGCCTTCCATCGCCCAATGCCGGTTGCGCCGTGGGGGTGGGCGCCGGCGCATCCTGCGGCGTCACCGGTTGTCCCTGCGGCGCAGGCGTGGGCCGTTCTAGTTCCTCGTTGCCCGGATACTTGACGCGCACGTGGAAGCGACCCTTCAGCGTTTCGATGAATGAGCCCCGGATCGCCCTCAGATCGCCCAACGTCAGCCCTGAATTGTCCAGCTGACCATCTTTGACGTGATCGTCGATAATCATATTGATCAACTTCTCAATGTCCTCCCCGTTATTGGGACGAACGGCCGCCGAAGCTGCCTCTACTGAATCGGCCAGCAGAACCAGTCCCGTCTCCCGCGAGCGTGGTCTGGGCCCCTTATACCGGAAGCGCCCCTCATCAATTTTGCGGCGCTCACCTTCGGGCGCCTCAGCGGCCTGCTCCTCAGCCTTTTTATAGAATACGCTGAGCACTCTATCCCCGTGGTGCTCGGCAATGAAGTCCTGGATGCGGTCTGGTAGCCGGTGTTTCTTAGCCAACTCCAGGCCATCTTGCACATGGCTAATGATAATGCGCGCGCTACTGTATGGATCGAGAGTCTCGTGAGGGTTGACACCTTCCTGGTTCTCTACGAAAAACGGAGGCCGGTTCATCTTGCCCACATCATGGTAGAACGCGCCGACGCGTACCAGCGCGCTATTGGCGTCAACACGCTCTGCTGCCTGCTCCGCCAAATTAGCCACCATTATGCTGTGATGGTACGTGCCCGGAGCCCGACGCAGCAAGTCCTTCAGCAAGGGGTGATCCAGCCGCGACAGCTCCTGCAACTGCAACGTCGTCATCATGCCAAATAGGCCGCCAATGATAAAGAAACCCGCCAGCGTAATGCTCGCCGAGATGAGACCATTAAGCAGGCTAAATCCCAACAACTGAAACACCTCTACTGGCCCCACGTCTTGCACCAGCCGGAAAACCAATATCACCACCATATTTGCTAACGCAGCCACCAACCCCGCGCGAAAGAAGGCATTCACCCGTTGCGCGTCGCGTAGTGTCAACGTGGCAAAAATGGGTCCAACCGCCATGTAGGCCATTAGCTCCAGCGATTCCTGAGCCACAATTCCAATCAAGGTGGCCAACAGCACCGTGGCAAATATCGCCAGTCGTACGTCGAAGAGAACCGTCAGCAACATGGAGAGTGCCGCCGCCGGGAACAGATAGGCGAAGATACCACCCGTGGGCACCAGCAGCTTCGCACCTAGCGCGAAAACCAGAATCAGCCCGCCAAGCAATAGAAGGTAGCGTGGCGACCCCTGCAATGTGCGATGGAAGCGCTGCCAATATAGCGTGAGCAGGCTCACCGCTAACACCGAAGCCATCAGGATACGACCGACATACCACCAGCTGATCTCCGGCTGCAAGAGGCCCAACTTTTCCAGGGTCTCCATATGCACCGGGGTCACGTCCTCGCCAACCCGAACAATATACTGACCCTGAAGCACGCTCTGCCACTGTGTTTCCACCGATGCAGCAGCTTCTTCCCGCTGAGCCGCCGTGGCTTCGGCGTCAAAGAAGGAGTTAGGCACAACAAACTGGGGAACAAGGGCCGTAACCACGCGTTCCTGCGAAGGTGTAAGCGTAAAGCTGAACTTCGTTCGGGCCGAGCGCTTCGCCTCGCTGAGTGCCGCAGAATCGTCGCGGATTTCTTCGCGCATTACCTCGCCGATGATGCGGGACACATCATCCTTAACGGCCGTGTACTCCGCTGGGCTCAAACTCAGCAGAAGCTGACCGGTCTCCATATCGATATTGACGTTTTCAATAGACCGGAAATACCGGAGTTTAGCGTCCTCTTCCGCCAGTGTATCGGCGCGCACGACGTCAATGAAATTAAACACGTCGCGCGCCGCACTGATCTGGTCGCGGGCAATACTCAGATTCGGCGATGAATAAACGTTGCCCACACCGGCAACCGCCTGCTCGCGCGCCTGCTGCGTTAATACATCGCTGGCAAATGATATCGAACGTGGCGCAGCAATATCCTGACTTGCCGGCTCACCCGGCGTCACCGACACTTGCGCGGCAGTAACCACGTTAAACGATAGGACTGCTGTCAGCAGGACCGTGAGAGCGACCGCCCACAACCACAGCAGCGAGCCCTGTGTGATCTGCTCTAGGCGCTTACCTGTATCAGTCCTTGTGTCCGTTTCGGCCATCGTTTTTCGAGTTCTGCCATGGCAACGGTTGGTAGCGTAGCTCAGTCAGCGAATGCTGGCTTAGCCTGCCGCATAGCTGCCTGGGCAGCGTAAGTTACTGCAACAACTCGCGGACCACGGCACTCACGTCGCGTCCGTCAGCCCGTTCCTGCAATCGTGGCATCAGCTCACCCATCACCTGGCCCATACCCCGCATATCCGTAACGCCCAGTTCGTCGATAACTTGCTGAGCATGCGCGCGTATCTCATCGCGATCCATGCGCTCTGGCAGATACTCGTCAATGATCTCCAACTCTGCGCGTGCTTCATCAATCATTTCCGGTCGTCCTGCCCGCTCGGCATCTACGATCGTTTCGTGCCGCTGCTTGGCCTGCTTGCGAAGGACGGCTTGCACCATCTCGTCACCGGCTTCCTGGCGCGTGTCTACCTCTTCCTGCTTTATCGCTGCCAGGAGCGAGCGCAGCGTATCCCGCCGCTCGTCGGCGTGGCTACGCATCGCTTGCCTCAAATCTTCTTCAAGCCGGTTCCTAAGGGTCATCGAATATCTCCGAGCTTAACAAATCTTAACATTAAAACTGCCTGACCCGCGAGCTGATTGTAGCACCTGCCTCAAATCTATGTCAACTCGGGGTCTGGGCCTTGGCGCGCATCTGAAACCTTCTATAGGGGCCCGAGGATGCTATACAGGTTCAAATCTCCTTCGCGTCCGTCACTGCGAAAATCGTCTATGACCGTCAATCCCGCGTCTTCCGCCAGCGCTTTTACTTCAGCGCAGTCGATGTAGGCAACGTAGCGCAGGCCCTCACGGGCTGTCCCCCATGTCATCAAATAGTCGCCGTCGTCAACTGCGTCATCTGCCAAACCCGCCCGTTCCCAGCTGACAATCTTGCGCCGCTGGCGCTCACTATCCAGAAACTGCCACGTTGATAGAAACAGACGGCCCGCACCGATCAATCGTCCGCTCATCTCGCGCAGCGCTTGCGCGCGCCTGGCGCGCCCCGGAATGTGTTGCAACACTGCCAGTGACGTCACCAGTTCAAAGTCGCCGAGATCGTGTAGCGCGCCTGCCTTACTGATGTCCCGGCAATAAAACGCGCCCTCGGGCAGGGCCTTCTCGGCGCGCGCCAGCAATTCCGGGCTAAAGTCAACGCCGACGTAGCTCATTGCCGGCAATTCGGCGAGTAAGAAGCGCCCGAAGCGCCCCTCGCCACATCCCACATCAAGTACACGCTTGCACGCTTCCGGAACGTATGGAAGTAACTGCTTGAATCCCGGTTGCGGGTTTACCCGACTCTGCGCAAACGGTTGGGCATATTTGCCATAGAATGCCTGGTTCAGCGCCAGTAACCGCCGTGCAATCTCATCTCGCACGTCAGCCTGCACCTTGCCTGTTCGCGAACGTCGCCAAAATTATCCCTCGTCCGCCTCATCAAAGTCGGTGGTCACGTCACTTTCCTCGGCGGCCGCTATATCCGCAACCTCTTGCGAAATGGGATCATTCTGTGGCTTCTTCCAGGGCTCGCCCAATTTCTCGCGCTTCTTTCGCACCTGTCTTTCCACCGCGTCCAAGGCGCCCTTAAGCGCACCTTCCGGCGATTCCTGCTTCTCTTTCCCGACTACGTTGTCTGGACGCACGTAGGCCACGACCGTCGCTTCGTGCAGCGGCGGCGTCTCTGTGTCAGCCGGTTTACGGATCGTTACTGCCGCTCCCCTGATATCACTGTGCCCCTCTGCCAGGTCGCGCAATCGGCCCTCGGCCTCCGCTAGAAGGTCGGCTTCAAACTCCTTATTCTCCAGACCGCTATTGAATTCGATTGTGAAATCAAGCTCATCCATCTCGAAAACCTCCTCAAGGGTTATCATGTTTTCAATACTTGCTTGATGGAAGTCTATCGCTATGGAATCAACAAACCATTAACATGGCCCGACCCTACTCCTCGTTCTGCCCATCCACGCTTCTAATTCGCCGGCTATTCGTGACAAACCAGCGCTTGCCGTCCTCCGTACGCACCCAAACGCCTGGGAATGCAAACGATTCAATTGTAGCTGGCGTCCAACGCTCGCCGTGCACCGTTTTCAAGAAAATCTCAACCGCTTCCTGCTCCGCGAACCTCTCGCTCAATCGCTTAACCATAATGCTGCCTTATTCGCTGGAACCGTGCCCTTATCCAAGACCAAGTCAATCGCTTCAGGCACTGAACAGCAGTTCAAACTTTGTCCTGACCTCGTTCGACAGGATGGGGTCATTATGTTATAATATCGTTGCGCCAACAATGCCCTCTGCGAAGCTTGCACAAACATCCTTGCACGCGTTGATAGCCTGGAGAAGCTTTGCGCGCAAATGTCGGGCAAACTGTGCGCCATACTTGAAGCGAGGCAGGTGAAGTAACAACTGGCAGTATTTGAGAAGTTTTGAACAGTAGAAAACCGATTGAGTGGGCCCAGACGAGTCGCGACGTTGGCTCCTGGGCTTGATGTGTTGCCACTTTTCTGCACGGTGCCCGCGTGGAGTGGGGAGGGTCGCAATTGCGACCATCGGAAACGTTTGAACGCCGTA
>CAYSMQ010000082.1:0-8296 GCA_964432035.1 uncultured Ardenticatenaceae bacterium | reverse complement strand
ATCAACCGATGGCCGGCATGCTCTCCGTGTGCCGCCCATTTTGGCCTCATCAAGTAGGATCAAATTTACACAAGAGTGAGTTATTCACAAGGAGGTGAAACGGTTGCCTAAAGTAGAACTACGTCCCGGAGAAAGTCAGGAGCAGTTGCTCCGCCGCTTCCGCAAGAAGGTCGTGCGTAGCCAAGTTCTAAGCTCCGCACGCCGTAAGCGATGGCATATTCCCAAGAGTGAGCTGAAGCGCATCAAGATGAAGAAGGCGATCCGGCGCGCGAGACGACGGAATTCGCGACGCTAATTGCCTTATCCCCTGCGTTAGGAACTGTTGCTTTAGTTTTGAAAGGAGTTACCAATGGCAGATCAAATCAGTGTTTCCTACAATCCTGGTGATTGGATCGTCCACCTACATCATGGCGTGGGCGAGATCGAAGGTATCGAGAAAAAGGAACTTGGCGGCGACAGCTCCACTTATTACAAGGTAGTGACCGAAGACAGCACACTCTGGGTGCCACTCGATAAGGCAGAGAACCGTTGGTTCCGCCCCGTCTGCTCCGAAGAGGAGTTCGGCAAGATTATCGAAATTCTGAGGCGCACTCCGGAGGAAATGCACAACAATCATCTGGCGCGTAAGAGTCGCATCAACAGCGTGAAGTCTGGTGGCTCGCTCGAAGAAATGGCGCGAATCATCCGTGACCTCTGGGGCCGTCGGTCGGAACGACAGCTCAACAACACCGAAGAAAGCGCGCTTCGCGATTTCACGGATCGCCTCATCCGCGAATGGACAGTCTGTATGTCCGTTGACGAAGAGGAAGCCCGTGAACACATGCAGTCCGTCCTGCATGAAAGCGTGGCTAAACTGGAAGAGATAGAAGCGTAATGGCCCGCGCGTGCCCCCTTTATCCACCCATTAGTCGATTAGAATTAGGAGATCTATGACCACAACGATTGAAGAACAGAACGGAAATAATGTCGAAACGAGCGAAGCGGCAGCGACGTTCGCGGAGATGCTAGACGAGTACGAATACACGTTGCCCCAGCGGGGACAAATACTGCAAGGCGAGATCATTCGCATTGAAGATGATGCAGTATTCATGAACGTCGGCGCCAAACGCGACGCCATTGTCCCCCACACCGACCTCGATAGGCTCGACGAGGAGCTGATCGAGAGTCTGCAGACTGGCAACCAGATACCCGTCTACGTCCTCAGAACCCCTGTGGGCGATGAGGAGCTTTTGGTCTCAATTAATAAGGGACTGGAACAGAAAGACTGGACGCGAGCTGAAGAGCTAATTGACGAGGATGAAACGCTAGAACTGACCGTCTGTGGTTACAACAAGGGCGGGTTACTCGTCCAGTTCGGACAGCTTGAAGGCTTTGTACCAAATTCACACGTTCCCGATCTGCGCTACAGCGGCGCACACGCCGAAATGGAATCGCGCAAAGCAAAACGTGTCGGTGAAACGCTCCTGGTAAAAGTGCTCGAAGTCGACCAGCAGCGGAGACGTCTTATTTTCTCGGCGAAGGCCGCGCACAAAGAACAGCGCCGGCGTCGCCTGCAGAATCTGGAAGTCGGCTCCATCATTAGCGGTCGTGTCGCCAATATTGTTAACTACGGCGCCTTCGTAGACATTGGCGGCGGCGTCAGCGGTCTGCTACACGTCTCAGAAATTGCCTGGCACCGCGTCGAGCATCCATCCAAGATTCTCAGCGTGGGCGAAGAACTGGACGTCGAGATTCAGAACGTCGACGTCGATCGCGAGCGCGTAAGCCTCAGTCGTAAGGCCGTCATTCCTAACCCATGGGACACCATCGAGCAACGCCATAACATCGGCGACCTTATCGAAGGCCGTGTTACCAACATCGAAGATTTCGGCGCCTTTGTCGAGGTGCAGAAAGGCGTTGTCGGCCTTGTACATGTGAGCGAAATCGACATCTACGGCCCGGCAACCATCCACGACATCATTCAACCCGGTGATGAAGTTCTCGTTCGCATCATCGACATCGATCCCTACGAAGAACGCCTGAGCCTTAGCTTGCGCCGCGTGACTTCCGAGGAACAGATCAAGTGGATGCAAAAGCAGCGAGAGGCTGAAGACGCGGCGGAAGCAGAAGCTTCCGCCGAGCTCGACGAAGCAGAAGCCGCTGCAGAACTCACCGAAGACGGTACGATCGAAGAGACGGCCGAAGCAGAACAACCGGAAGCGACTGCTGCAGAAGCAGATGCAGAAGCCGATGTCGAGGCAGCTGATGACGTAACCATGGAAGAAACGGCCGAAGCAGAACAACCGGAAGCGACTGCTGCAGAAGCAGATGCAGAAGCCGATGTCGAGGCAGCTGATGACGTAACCATGGAAGAAACGGCCGAAGCAGAACAACCGGAAGCGATTGCTGCGGAAGCAGATGCAGATGTAGAGGAAGCTGAAGAGGACTCTGAAGAGGGCTCAGAAGATGAAACCGTCGCAGCCGAAGAAACCGGCGAGATTACGCCTGTCGCAGAAGCGGAAGAGGATTCCATAGAAGAGGAACAAGAAGCCGCAGAAGAGGAAGAGGCGCCCGCCGAAGTTGCCGCCACTGCCGAGAACGAAGCGGCAGGCTGATTCTATCTAAGTCTAGCAGGATTCGCGTCCAGACCTGACAGGTTCCAGAGCCTGTCAGGTCTTGTTGCCTAGGGACGTCTCAAGACGACGTTATCGAACGCGACTTGCGTCTCACTCTGGTTAAATGTACCCGCGTCCAGGGCCACGGCGCCGCGTTCGTAAGTCCCATCGATGACTTGTACCAGCAGCGTCTCATTGGCGTAAAACGATAGCGTGCTCCCTGCTGCCGCGACGCGTAGGTGATTCGTTTCGTTCAATCCCTGCAAGATAGCCGGCGAACTCTGCCAGTCCTCCGTTAGACGTTCCCAATTTCCGGCGCCATCGTGGCGTTCCACGACGTACTCGCCGTTTGACGTCACCTCAAATCGATAAAACTGTCCGGGCGCTGCCATTCGCACCAGGATCCCGTAGCTGCCCCCTACCTGACCACCTACCTGGGTAGCCTCCACGTCTACAAGAAAATCGCTAAAGATCTGACCTTCCAGCGTAGCGAACTGTGCAGTCGCCGGCGCCTGGATGTGCACAACCAACTGGCCATCCGCGATCGCCGCCTGTCCCTGCTCATCCCCTTCCAGATGCCAGTTCCCCGCCAGTGGATCGCTAAAATCGTCCTGAAAAAGCACGTCCTCTGCGACACCGCCACCAATGCTCAACCTGTCACAAGCCACAAGCATGAAGCCGGCAACGACAACGCCCAACACCCTGAAAATCCGCCGTCCTTTCACGCAGCCCAACGTCTCCCCATAGACCAACACTTATGGCGCCAGCACACGTACATTGTCAAAATTCACCACAAGCGATCCAGGCTCAAACGTACTGGCCCCCACTCCAATATCGCCGGTGACGAATGTGGGATCCGTGACCGTCTCCAATAACTCGCCGTTAACCGTCAACGTCAATTCATTGCCGATACAACTGGCGCGTAGACTATTGCGCGCCTGGCCCTGGTTAATCGCCTCTGCCTCCACATACTCTCCCTCCCCCGTAAGGTATTCGACCTGCTCGTTGCCGCTCTGGTATTTCCCAATTGCGTAGTAGCCATCGCTGCTGATCAAGAACACGTAGAAATTCTCGCTACTTTGATAACGGCAGATCAGGCCATAGGCATTGTCCTGCGGCCCACTGACGTGCTCCACCTCGGCGCTAATAATCACGTCATCAAAGCTGCGCCCCGGATTTGTCCACCAGATCTGGCCTGGCTGGCTCGCCGTCAATGTTAGAACGCCTTCGCTAATTGAACTCGAAGCCCCGTTGCGACTATATAGCGCCCAGCCGCAATCCGTCTCGCCTTCAAATTCGTCAGTGAATAGCGTACCGCCCGCATCACAAGGATCCGGACCCTGCTCCTGGCACGCAGCCAACAGGCTCACTAATATGAGAACAATCACGCCTGATATGGCGTAACGATGCACCCTCATCGTCTAGTCGTTCCGCTTTTCCAGATGTTCGAGCTTCTCTCGTAGGTCGTCCAAATCCTCACGTATCTCATTCTGCTGTCGCGACGTGTAAAGATAGTACGCCAACGCCGCCATCCAAAAAACAGTGATAATAATCGCCAGCAAAGTTAGGTTCTCAAGCACAATGAATGGCCTCTTATTCTCAAAGACCGGCGCTAGGGAGCCGCGCCAGCCTGACAAATGCTGTCTAGAAACGACGCCAGTGTACCCGAACTCAAGGGCTCAGGGCAACTGCGTGCAAACCGCTTTCAAGTTCAAGCTCGTGAATCCCACAGTGGCTCCGCAACGCCCCGTTGGTGATTCTCATATCGCGCCATCACAAACAGCGCGTCTGACAACCGGTTCAAGTAGTGCAGCACAAACGGACCGACCGCCTCTTCTCGCGCAAGCGACACGACAATCCGTTCCGCCCGCCTGCACACCGTGCGCGCCACGTGTAGCTGTGCTGCGCCCGGGGCCCCGCCTGGCAGAATAAAGTTCTGCAAGGGCCCAACCACCTCTAGAAACTCATCGATCTGCCGCTCCAGCTTTTTTACGTGCCGCTCCTCGATCTGAGGCACATCAAACTCCTCTTTGTCTTCCTGACGGAAAGACAAGTCTGAACCCAGGTGAAACAGCTCATTCTGAATCTCAGCCAGCGCCTGAGTCAATTCCTCGCTCAGCCCACCCGCCAGGGCCACACCGATAGCCGCGTTCAGCTCATCCACTACCCCATAAGCCTCCACCCGCAGTGAATCCTTCGCCACCCGCTGACCACCGCTCAATGCCGTTGTCCCGTCGTCTCCCTTGCGCGTATAAATCTTCGTCAGTCGGGGCATCCTCTGTCACTCCTCAAGTTTTGCACTAGTTCGCCGTGTCCGCGAGCGCGCCCAACCCTGCCAGCGCGTCCTCTACCGTAAGCCAACCTTGACCGGGAAACAAGCGTGCCACCTGTGGCGCAAATAACGGAGACGCACCCAGGACGTCGCCGGCTGGCCCGTCGGCAATCAGCTCCCCTTCGCTCAAAACCAAGACGCGGTCGGCCACCTGCGCCGCCAGCTCCACGTCATGGGTTACCATCAGTAAGCCCATGCCGCGCTTGCGCAGCCGGCGCCACAGGGCGACCAAGTCTTCTTTAGCCCCATAATCCAGCCCTCGCGTCGGCTCGTCCAGCATGAGCAGCGATGGTTGCGTCACGGCCACGGCGCCCAGGGCAACCCGCTGCCGTTGCCCGGCTGACAGGTCGCGCGGGTAAGCCGCCGCATAGTCCAGCAAATCGAGCTGCTCCAGTAGTGGGTCGATGACCTGTCCGGCGCCATTCATAGCGTGATTGCGCAACGTCATCGCCAGCTCCTCATACACCGTCTCCGAAAACAGCAAATCATCGGAAGATTGTGGCAGGTAAGCCACGTCCCTGCAAATGTCGGCTACGCGCCGGCCTTCAATCGACCGCTCTGCAATAAACACCTCTCCCAACTGAGTTTTGAGCAAACCTACAAGACAGCGCAACAGTGTCGTCTTTCCCGAGCCGTTGCGTCCCATGAGCACCACCGCCTCACCGGCTCGCACTCGCAAATCCACACCGTTCAGCACCGGCTTTCGCCCGTACGTAAAGCGCAACCCACGGGCATCCAGCACCACCGGCGGCCCACCGTTTTCATCCACCGCCGGCGGCCTTACCGCTTTGCCATTGACGTTCGTCGTGTCTATTTTGCGCGCGAATCGCAACCCCTCTTTCACCGTCACCGGCAACGGATCCCAGGAGAGCCGGCGTCCCAATGCCGCCAATGGCGGAAGTTGCGGCATCTCCTGCATCACCTCAGGCATATAGCCATCGGCCACGACACGCCCCTTCCCCATGACCACCACGCGCTCCGAGTAGCGCAAGATGCGCTCCAGCCGGTGTTCGGCAAGGACAATCGTCAGGCCCAGCTCTTCATTCAGTCTTACCAGCGCGTTTAGCACATCGGCCGCCGACTGCGGATCCAACTGGCTCGTGGGCTCGTCGAGCGCCAGCACCTTTGGCCGCATGGCTAGCGCTGCAGCGATCGCCACGCGCTGCCGTTCTCCACCCGACAACGTATTCAAGGAACGACGGCGCAAGGGAGCCAGTTCCAAGAGTTGCAACACCTCTTCGACTCGTACCCGCATTTCGGCCTCTGGTACGGCCGCATTTTCCAGCGCGAAAGCAATCTCCGCCTCCACCTGATCCACGACGGCCTGCGCCTCCGGATTCTGGAAGACAAAGCCCACCGTCTGACTCACGCCTTGCGGTCCTTCCACGATCGGTTCCTGCCCGTCTACCAGCACGCTACCCCCGAGGCGACCACCGCTGAAGTGTGGTACGAGCCCCGAAAGCGCGCGCAGCAACGTGGACTTGCCCGCGCCCGACGCGCCCGTGAGCAAGACAAACTCGCCAGCCTCGATTTCGAGCGAAACATCATCCAGCGCCGGCTGCTCCTGACTAGGATACGTGTAGGTAAGGTTCTTGATCCGTATCATAACGGTCCTCGTGCGCGTACTCGCCGCCATAGAGCGCCGGTAGCGCGTATAAAAGCAACAAAAATCCAACGAGCGGCTCAAAGGGTGGCCATCGCAACCCGTTCATAAAACTAAACGACATCGATTCCTGCGCCACCAGGTTCAAGGGCAATACCAGAAACACGACAGGCGCCAGCGACGCAGCTACCAGCAAGCTATCACGCGTCTGCCACGGTCGTCTCCGGTAGCGTGTGGCCTGCACGCCTCGTCCTGCCGCCCACATGACGCCTAACACGCTGACAATGCCCAATGCCATCAACATCCAGCCCGGCGCCTCCCACCACAGGGCAATGATCCAGCCGCCAAAGGTCAGTCCCATGCCCAGGGCCAACACGCCAAGAAGGCGTCCGGACAGCGGCGTTCTATTCGTCGCGCCAAACCCCCGTGCCACCATCGCTTCGGCCAGCGCCATGGCGCGCTCCAGCCCCCCGACCAGCAGTGGAATCAATAGAGGTTGCCAGTCACGTAGACCTTCGATGCGATGCCCACGCACGGCCTGCGCCTCGCGAATACGCCGCACGTGCCGCGCCGTCTCCGGCACATAGGTCAGCGCTACCAACACCACGATGCCCAAATCCTGAAACGCCCTGGGCGCCAGCCTTGCCAGCCGATCTGCTGTGACCACCCTATTGAAGGCAAAAAAGAACGATAGCAGAACTAACAACAATAATCCGTTGGAAAAGCCGCTCAGCAGCGACTCTAGAGTTATTGGTCCGCTAATTAACGGCACACCCTCCGGTATCGTTACAAGCGTGGTATCACCCACGTGTACAAACAAACCGGTATACAAGCCCGAGAACACGAAGATCGCCGCCGCCAGCCTCAACATGGTCTTGTGTCCCATGGGCATATCGAGCGCGGCATCGCGGCGACCACAGGTCCACTCCACCAGACGGGAAACCAGTAAGAGCAATGCGCTATACAGAGGGTTGTGCGCCAGCATTCCTACGGCGGCTGCAGCCGTCACCCAAATGAGCCAGGCCCGTGTATCAAAGCGGTCGACCACCGTCACGCGCCTCCCACCACTTCGGCCGGCGTCTCCAGCGTAAACTGGAACCGGTCGCGAAAGCGTCGCAACGCCCGCACTGTTGGCTGACCCAATAATAGCATCATGACCACGTTGCCCACCGCCCGCACGATATCCCAGGCCAGCGATGTGGCTACGTAGAAAGCGAGGTAGTGTGAAACTGCCGGTCCTAGACCCGCACCCGGCTGCCAGCTCACGCTCGCCTCTCCGGCAAAGAAAGGCCAGAAATAGAGGTTTGTAATGAATCCGAACAGAAACCCCCACAGCGCTGAAAAGACGGTCAGCATCAGCATTTCTGGCCCTGGCTTACTAAACCTCGGTAAAAGCCCGGCCGTAAAGCCCACCCAGGAGGCCACAAACATCTGATAAGGTAGCCAGGGTCCCACACCCGCCGTGATTAGCGCCGAAACAAGCAGGGTGAACGTGCCCATCAAGAAGCCGAACCTTGCGCCGAATACGTACCCCGCCAGGATAACGGGTACAAAAATCGGCGTGAAGCCGCCGGGGCCAGGAATTGCCGTTTCCATGAAGCGCAACACCGACGTCGCCGCCACCAGCATGCCCAACGCCGCCACGACCTTGGCGCTGGCCTGCGCTCCCTGCACTTCAATAAGCAGCGCCAACAAACACACGCCCAGTAACACGGTCGTCAGCAGCGGCGTCACAGCCGGCGCCAGCGTCGCCTGCTCGGCATCCGC
>CAYSMQ010000081.1:0-14621 GCA_964432035.1 uncultured Ardenticatenaceae bacterium | reverse complement strand
TACGATGATAAAGCTAGCCAGCAAATTTGCCGCGCGCGTTGTGGTCGTCTGGCTAGATACGATGACCGCGGCGGCGACCATGACAACTGCCTGGACCGTGGTCAAAATAAACGTCTGCGCCAGGAGCTGCCACGACGCCTGCCACCTGATCGTAAACCATAGGCCCACAAGATAGACGACGATTCCCAAATAACTGGCAAACAGCGGCGGGATCATCGAGGCCAGCATCTTGCCCACATAAATCTGCGCGTTGGTTAAAGGCGTCGCCAACAGCGGCTCAAGACTGTTGCGCTCCTTCTCTCCTACAAATGTCTCCAGTGCGATCACCAGTGAAAACGACGTGGGGAAAAACCCGACCACCAGCAGAAGGAAAGGAATAAGGCGCGTGCCAATGATTTCAGCGCCAAAGCCGGTCACAAAATCCAGCAGCCTGCCGGCCGTAAAGTTCATCAAGAGCGGGAAGAAGAGCGTGAGTAAGAGAATCGGGATGATAATACGCCAGTCACGGAACGAGTCGCGCACTTCGCGCCGCGTCACAATCAGGGCCATGCGCAAACTATTCGGCGCCGGCGCCGCCTGTTTGACCTGCCGTGTGACTTCTAAACGCAAATCTTCAGCCGTACTCACGTGACCGTCCTCACACTGCCTCTCGGGCATCTTCGCCCAGTACTTTCAAGTAGACCTCTTCCAGACTACGCGGCCGCTCGCGTAGCGACACAACGCCGGCTCCCATCTCAGAGACTTTGCGCACGACCAGCGGGTTCTGCTCTTGCGGCCGGTCGGCGCGAAAGTGAATAACCTTTCTCTCCACGCCCACGATGTCCACGATCTGACTGAGTTGGCCAACGCCTGCATTGTCGCCGTCATCGCCGTGTCCATTCAGAGGAGCATCGGTGTGTAATTCAAACAGCGGCGGGCCCAGCACGCGCTGCTTGAGCTCCCTGTCCGTACCGACACAAACTATCTTACCCTGGCTGATAATTGCTATGCGGTCCGCCAGCTCCTCTGCTTCCGCAAGGTTGTGGGTACAAAGGATGATACTGCGGCGATCCCGGCGCAAGACATGTATGGCATCGCGCACCAGTCGGGCGCTATACGGATCCATCGCCGACGTTGGTTCGTCCAGGAGCAAAACGGCCGGATCGTGAAGCATAGAGCGGATCAGACCAACTTTCTGCCGCATCCCTTTAGAATACGTTCCCAGGCGACGCTGGGCCACGTCGGGCATGCCAAAGCGATCGAAGAGGGTCAGCGTCCTGCGCCGGCTCTCCTCATCGTCCAGCCCGTAAATGCGCCCGTAGAACGTCAAATACTCCAGGCCGCTCATGCGTGGATATAGGCCCGGCTGTTCTGTGAGCATGCCAATCGAGCGCCGCACGTCGGTCGCCTGACGCACCACGTCAAAGCCGTTTACACGCGCCGTGCCCGCGCTGGGGCGCAAGATGGCGCCCAACATGCGCACCGTTGTCGTCTTACCGGCGCCATTGGGTCCCAACAACGCCAATAATTCGCCCTGGGCCACGTACAAGTCAAGATCGCGCACCGCGACAAACTCATCAAATTGCTTGGCAAGACCGGTTGCTTCTATCATCGTCTCCGGCGCCCTCGCTCGTCTAAGATTGATCGCCTAAGCATCGACAGTTTCGAATAGCTGTGCGATGGCGTCGCGCTCGGGCCGGATCATCAACGCGCGTCCGCCGTTTTCCTTTTGCCAGACGTTAACCGCGCCCTCTTCTGCTTCACCAATAATTGCGGCCTCGATCTGTTTCTCGTGCAAGGCTGCCAACACCTTCCCGACGTCATCTGGGCCGACAGCCAATAGTAACGCGCCTGAGGCAATCGCCGCCAGGGGATCAACGTCAAAGAAGTCACAAACTTTGGCCGCCATTTCCGGCACAGGAATCGCTTCGGTTTCCACGACCAGGCTCATTTGCGCCGCCTCGGCCATCTCCCACAACGCCGCCGCCAGGCCGCCTTCGGTCGGATCGTGCATTGCCGTCACCTTCCCCGCGGCCAACGCAGTTTGGGCATCCCCATAGACGCTGATTCCCGGATCGTAAAGATAGTTCGCCGCACGTTCGATCTCCTTCGCACCAAAACGCTCCTCAAGTCGTCCGGCAAACTCGCGCGCCAATATAGCGGTGGCCTCAATGGGCACCCCTTTCGTCAAAATAAGCTTATCCCCCGGGATCATACCCGCCGGTGTAACGAGCTTATCAGGACTGACCTCGCCGATCAACGTACCCACGGCGATGGGACGCTCCAGTCCGTGCGTCACTTCCGTGTGGCCTCCGACGACGGCGATGCCTAATTTGCGGCAGGCCTCGTAGATCTGGTTGCTTAGGTCCGTGACCAGAGACCGGCTTGTCGACCGTTCGGGCAACAACAGCGTGACGAGCATCCATCTTGGCCTTGCTCCCGTCGTCGCCAGGTCATTTACATTCACCTGCACCAGATACCAGCCCAGTTCATCTGTCGCAAACGTGATAGGATCACTCTTAAAGACCAGATAACGGTCACCGGCCGAAACAACGGCGCAGTCAAAACCTATTCCCGGCCCCACGACGACATCGGCGTCGTCAAGCGGCGCAGCGGCGAGCAACTCTGCAAGCAGCTCGGGAGGCAGTTTCCCCACAGATAGCGGTCCGGCTCCCATCATACCCAACTTACTGGCAAGCGCGCGCTCATAACGCTTCGGCCTTGCGATGTCGCCAGACGATCCAGGCCACCATGGCAAGGGCAACCACCACCGAAACGACCGTCGCAATGGGCACGTCAAACGTAAGCCCACCGACGCTAAAGGGCCGGCTGTCTAAACGCACCAGTTCCATTAGGACGCGGCCTACGGCGTATAGGATCAAGTAAGAAGCCATGATGTCACCGTCAAGTAGACGGCGTCGATAGCGGCGCCACAGCATGAACAACACCAGAAATGCCAACAAGTTCCAGATCGATTCGTAAAGGAAAGCCGGGTGAAAGCGATTGAACTCTGTGAATCCGCTCAGTCGATACTGCGGTTCAATCCACACGGCCCAGGGCACAGTCGTGGGCCGGCCGTAAAGCTCCTGGTTAAAGAAATTTCCCCAACGACCGACGAACTGGCCTAGCGCGACGCCGATGACGGCAACGTCCGCCCACTTCAGCGCCGACATGTGATGACGATAACTATAAAGCAGCAGGCCCACGGCGCCGCCGGCGATGCCGCCATAGATGCCCAGGCCGCCACGCCGCAAATTAATCAGCTGCATGGGATTGCGGAAATAATCGGCCGGTGAATTGATCCCGACTTCCGCCATGCTGGGCGACGGGGTGAACACATGGTAAAGGCGCGCGCCGACGATAGCCAGAATAAGACACCATAGAAGGCCGTTCCACACGTGCTCCGGATTCCACTGACGCCAGGGCGCGTCGTCAAGCCATTCCTCTCTAACACCCGGCTGTGAAAGCAACTCATCTCGCAACTTAGCGTGATCGTCGCGACTCAAACCAACGCTTACCGGCCCAAAAGGCCAACGTAGCAAGACGTTCCCCAACTCACGAAACCCGTTCGCTTGCAGTGACCTGCGCAATTCTTCCGGCAATGTCGTCTCCGCGAGCTCCCTCTGCCTGATGGCGGTTGGCACCGATTGGTGAAACAGCTGATTTGCGCGCCGGTGAACGAGGTCGGCAACGACATAGGCGCCCAAAGCGATGCCAAAGGTGATCAGGATGCCGTACCAGTAGACATTGAAGTCCAGCGCCGAGATGGCCACACGACTGGGCGTAAATCCGGTAGCGGTATGGTAGACGTACAGGCCTAATGAAAGCAGCAGGAACAGGGCAATGATGTACCAATACGGCGCAACGCGGCCGCTTCGGCCGGACACTTGTCGGCTAACCGTCATTGATCACGCACCGCCTGCTGCCAAACGTGGAAGATCCGTTGTGCAACCGTGATATAGGCGAAAGTAGCGACCACAATAAGGCCGATATCGGGCCGGCTGAACAGGAGCGAGGCGGTCAAAACCATGTAGCGCTCCACTCTGCTCAGAATGCCAATTTTGCAGGAATATCCAAGCGCCTCGGCGCGCGCCCGCGTGTAACTCACCATCAGTGAACCGCTAAGCCCGATGTAAGCCGTCACAGTTAGCAGTTCCTGACCCGTCCGGCCATAGTAGAAGATAAAGCCACCAAACAGGATAATTTCAGCCAGTCGATCGAGCGTCGAATCCAAAAAGGCGCCAAACCCACCGACCGGCGTCCCCAGCTTGCGAGCCAGGGCCCCATCGAGGGCGTCGAGCGGCGCAAATACGAAGATCAAGAGACCGGCTACCGGCATCTGACCCTGTACGATCATCCATGCAACAAGCACATGCCCGAGCGTGCCCAGGACTGTAAGTGTATTCGGCGACACGTTGTGGCGCGCCAGGAACGATACAACGGGATCCACAAGGAAATACGTGCGCGCCCGCAGAGTATCCGTAAGCGTGCGTTTGTCCGGAACTGTTTCCGGAGACTGCGGTGAAGGTGAGTTCATTTTTCTTTACTCTTGCGGAAGAATCCGTCAGTTAATCCTGGCGACAGCATCCGCCAAGCCTGGTGCAGACACGATTCGCTCAAACTGGATGCTAGCCAATGCGGCATTCCCTGTCAAGCCGTCCGCTGGTCAATGGTTCACGAAGCAACGCTAAGATAGGCGAAAGGCATAGAAAGGCACTTCCATTTCCGCGGGCGTCAGACCGCCATGGCGACCCACCAGCGTTGCCAGGAAATCGTCCGTGTCACGCGATACCAGAGCATAGTCATCGCGCATGGTAACAACCACATCGCCGACGCGCACGGACGCTTCGTCGGCTTGCGGCGGCGGTCCGAAAAGCCCGGACTTCAACGCGTCCTGGGCATCGAAAGCTACCGCCGCGTGGCTCAGGTGTTCCTCAACGTAGTCCAGGATTGCCTGCTTCTGCCCATGCCGAGCGTATAAGTAGGCCGTGCGCGGCTCACCTGCAGCGCGCATCAAGAGCATTTTCTGCAACTGCGGGTGATCTTCCAGGAAGATACGCTGTGCCAAAGGCGTGTTGCGCTGTCCGTGATCGGCAGTCAGAATGACGACAGTACCCTGTCTGGCTTCGGGTACCAGTTCCTCAAGCAACTCCCGCTTCAACAATCCAAGGAAAGAGCGCAACTCGGCCGCAACGGCCGCATGGTCAAAGCCGTGGCGATGGCTAAGACTGTCCACGGCAGCCCAGTAGCCTGCAATGAACGTGCGTCGGCCCGCTCGCTCGTTTAATATACGCTTCATTTGCCACATTAGGTCCGCCGCGGTGACGATGCCGATATCTTTTTTAATGCCGCGACTGTACATCCTACTCAGACTGGAGTTTACAAGCCCATAGTGCTTGAGCGAATAGGTTTCCACGCCGGCGCCGGCCAAATTTTCGGCAAAGCCCGGAACGGGAAAGAACGTTTCAGGCTCCACGCCGGCGCGCACCAACGCGTCCGGTTGCCACGTGAATGAGGGCGACAGGGACAGCATCTGCGCCACGACACCCAGTCGCGGAAAAAACATCTCCAGACCGAGAAGTCCGTGCTGTGCCGGCGCCGCGCCCGTCCACAAACTGCTCAACGCGTTCACCGTGGTCGAAGGAAATACAGACGTTATCTGACCGCTTACAGTTGCTTCTTTCGCCAGCCATGCCGTGTCCTCCCGGCGGCGTCCGATCAGGTTCTGGCCCATGCCATCGGCGATCAGGAGAATGACGTGGCGCACCTCGCCGTCGTCAAGCAGTGGCCTCCACAGTTCGGCTCTCAATGGTGGCAGACCCGGAACCTGAGCGCCCAAGAGCGCGGCAATAGTTGCCGGCACGTTAGCTACTGTATTACGTTCATAGTCAGGAACGATTAGTTTCTGTTGCGCCAGCATCTTCATAGGTAAACACACCCTGTAAACTACGATATAATGACGAACGTGTCAGGAACGATTCTTACACTCTGGAAATGACTCAAAGGAGCAACCAACAATGAAGTATGAAATCCACGGCACGACGTTACAAACGCTAGATATTACTCTCAGCCAGGGCGAGGCTCTATTTACAGAGTCCGGCGGCATGGCCTGGATGACAGGCGATATTGAAATGAGTACAAATACTAAGGGCGGTCTGATGAAGGGGCTGGCGCGCTCATTCGCGGGCGAATCCTTATTCCTCACCACCTACACCTGTCGCGGACCCGGCGGCCTCATCACGTTCACACCCGAAGCGCCCGGTTCCATCATTCCCGTGGAGCTACAGGCCGGAGAGAGTCGCATCTGCCAGAAGGACGCCTTCATGGTAGCCGAGGATGCGGTCGAACTCGAAGTGCATTTCCGCAAGAGATTGGGCGCCGGCATCTTTGGCGGCGAAGGCTTTGTGCTTCAGAAGTTAACCGGACCAGGCATGGCCTGGGTGGAAATCGCCGGCGAAGTCCGTACCTACACGCTAAAGCCCGGTCAAACAATGCGCGTCGATCCTGGGCACATTGCCATGTATGAACCGACAGTCGACTATGACATTTCGCGGGTAAAAGGGGCTCGCAATATCCTATTCGGCGGCGAAGGGCTGTTCCTGGCAACATTGCAGGGGCCGGGTAAAGTCTGGTTGCAAAGCCTGCCACTTGCCAATCTGGCTTCCACACTCTCCCGATACCTGCCGACTGGCAACAACTAGCAGCGCCAACCGCTCTTGTCGATATGAATAAGGCCAGAGTCTACAAAGACTCTGGCCCTACCCATAGCATCTGAGTTCAAAACGGCCGTTTGCCGGCTGCGCTCTTCTCCATCCTCTAACAAGAGTCAGCTAGCCAACATCATTCACCTAGCAAGCAAATCAAGCCGCCTACGGCCGTCCAACTACACCAGCGACTCACGCATCGCGCCCATCTGCCGCGCAACGCTATCATCAACTACCTGATCGCCTACACGGACAATCAGGCCACCAAGAATAGCAGGGTTGACCCGAAAGTCAACTTTATCTACGCTAAGCATCGTTTGAATCCGCGACTGTTCGTCGTCGGTTAACGGCAACGCGCTTGTCACGACTGCTTCGGTGCCGCTAAGGTCCTCGACTCCTTGCGGAGGATCGGCCAGGAAGCTACTGACAAGACGACGTTGTCGATCCTCGTCAAGCTCCTCTTGCACAAGCTTGTTTGTGGCAGCGATTGCAATTGACGCAACCTGGCTGCGTAGCTCGGAGAGGATGCGATTGCGCTCCTCCTCCGCCTCTGTACGCGCCTCGGAAACGATCTCCTTCGCTTCGGTCTCTGCCTGTTTAATGATTTCCTGTCTAGTTTCTTCGGCTTGCTCGGACGCCTGTTGGCGCTGCTTCGCCGCTTCGGCTCGCGCTGCCTCCAAAATCTTCTTGGCTTCTGCGTCCGCATTGTCACGAGCAATTGCCGCCTGACGGGCATCCTCCAGACCCTTCGCAATTCTTGCCTGCCGTTCCTCCAGAACACGGAGAACCGGTTCATAAGCAAACGCCTTCATAAAGGCCAGAATGACAATAATGCCCAGAATCTGGGTCAGGAGGTAGCCTAAGTTTATACCTAAGCCTTCCATTCGCTATCTCCTTCAGTCAGCTCGAGATTACAGAACGAACAGGATAATCAGGGCAACGACCAACGCATAGATGGCTGTCGCCTCGGCGAACGCGATTCCTAGAATCAAGTTCGTCTGGATAGCGCCGGCAGCGTCCGGGTTGCGCGCAATACCTTGCGTGGCGCCACCCGCCAGAATACCGATACCTGCGCCAGCGCCGATCACACCCATCATTGCCAGGCCTGCACCTAATGCTTTCAGCCCGTCTACAAGCACGAGAGCAGCTGCTTCATCCATTCGTTATTACCTCCAAACTCTTTCTACGTTTCTGTGTCAACTACGTTCAATAATCCAGGACGATGAATTCGGTTCTCGCCGTGCGCGAGCGGGCCGCAGCCAATTCCGAATCATAATCCGTCTGCAATTCACTAATGGTGTTCGTCATCCGCGCCGTGATGTTCTGTCGCGCTGGCCATAAAGACCAGGGTGAGCATGGCAAACACAATCGCCTGAATCAACCCAACGAACAATTCAAGTCCGAAGAAGGCCACGTTTGCCACCGGCAACAGGAAAGCCATCACAAATAGGAGCACCTGGCCCGCGAAGATATTGCCGAGAAGACGGAAGGAGAACGAGAGTATCTTGGAGATTTCTGAAACAAACTCCAGAATACCCACTGCCGGATCTAAGGCCCGAATCGGATTCTTGGCGATTTCATTAATTGGCAGCGTAAAGAACTTCTTGATATAGCTCCCGCCTAGATACTTAAAGCCATAGTATTGGACCATAAACATTGAGACCAGGGAAAGTGCCAGCGTGAAGTTCAAATCCGTTGCCGGTGCGCGCAAGAAGGGAACGATGGTCCAATCAGCAGTTTCCGGGTTGGCTTCCAGACCCAAAAACCCGCTGTTGCCTTCTACGTTGCCATCGGCGCGAAGCAAGAGGCCGAAGAATGACTCTTCCGTCGGAAAGCGCAGGTCACCCGTATTCGCCGCATCGAGCTCGGCCTCGATTTCGTGCTCCAGCTCGTCCTGCTCCGCCTCACTCAGCCCTTCCTCCGCCGCGATTTCTTCCGACTCCTGTACTGCGTGGAAGTGCGGCAGGTTCTCCCAAATACCAACGCTGTCCACGGTCGGGACCAACTCAAGCCAGTTAGCGATGAGAATAACCATCAAAAAGGTCATGAAATAGGGATAGAAGTCGCGAACCTTGGCTCCGGCGATACCCTTGGCGAAATTATACGTCCCTTCAATGAGGAATTCGAAGAAGTTGTAATAGCCCGTTGGCACCTCATCCGGCGTGCGCGAGCGCGCCCGTAATGCCAGCACCATGATCACTACTATTGCATATGTGACGAGCGTTGCAACGAACGTATTGGTGAGCCCGCCCAGGAACGGAATCGAAATACCCGGATAGTTTTCGCCGGGAAGCTGAATGACCGGCAACACCGGCTTGGTAAATGCCACAATCGATCCCAAGAAGATCATCAAGAATACTGAACCGAGTATGACGTAGCGTTTCTTAATCATGAATCAGATTTTTCCTCGTTTTCCTGATCTTCCGCTTTTTCAGAACTCGTAAGGCGCTGCGCCCGTGCTGCAGTGGACAGCGCCAATCGCAGAATAACATAGAGCGTGACGGGAAAACTACCCACGAGAAATAGGACGGTAAAGATACCCTCTGTCCCGAACGTACTGTCAAGGAACCGTCCCGCAAAAAAGGCAACTGCGATAATTATGATACTGGTAAGACTCGTCGTACAACCAATCTGGCTGATTAAGCCAGCCCATGCCGCGGCGTACTCATTTGGCTCTTTATTTTGGGACACAATACTCTCTTAAAGGTGCGACTTTGGGAATTATATCACAAACATCTTTGGCGACAACGTAATTTCCGTTTTAGGTCAACCTGAAAACGGGAAGAAGGCCGCACCGGCCTGCCTCGTCCATTCAAACGCCGGACCAGCAGCGACGCCAAGATAGAGGATGCCCAAAACGGTCACACCTAGCGCCACCCTTGCCGCGCGCGAAACCGGAATCGTCACTGCTTCGTCGTCGGAGCGATACAGATACAAGTATTTCACGACAGAGAGGTAGTAGTAGAGTCCGATAAAGGCGTTGAGCACACCGATCATGGCCAACCACCACAAGCCGGCGTCCACGGCTGCCTTGAAGATAAAGAACTTGGCGAAGAAACCCGCAGTCGGTGGAATACCGCCCAAGGACAGCAAGGCAAGCAGCATTGCCAGCGCCAAATACGGCGCTCTCCGGCTCAGACCGTAAAAGTCCTGCATATCATCAGACCCGGTTTCACTGCTCACCAACACGACCACACCAAAGGCCGCGATATTCGTGAACACGTACATCAACAGGTAGAACATCGTCGCGCCAGAGCCGTCAGGCGTCAACGCCACCAGACCGATGAGAGCGTAGCCCGCCTGCGCGATACTCGAGTAGGCCAACATGCGTTTGATGTTGGATTGGAAAATGGCCAGCATGTTGCCCAACGTCATTGTGACGATGGTAATGGCCACAAGCATAGCCCACCATTCGTTGTCGAAGTTCGGGGCGCCCAGGGCGCCGGCGGCAAACACGCGCACGAAAACGGCAAATCCCGCCGCCTTCGACGCCGTGGAGACAAACGCCGTCACCGGCGACGGCGCTCCTTCATAGACGTCAGGCGTCCAGAAGTGGAAAGGGACCGCCGATATCTTGAATCCAAAGCCGGCGACGATCATGACCGTGGCCAGCAAAAACAAACCGGTAACCTCTGCCGGAATGGCGCCGGCGCCGGCTACCAGCGAGGCAATGACGTACACATTCGTCTGTCCCGTTATGCCGTAGATCAGGCTCAGACCATAGAGCATAACCGCCGACGCAAAAGCGCCGTAGACGAAATATTTAATGCCCGCCTCCGTTGACCGCCGGTCGCTGGTCAAGAAACCGGCAAGAACGTAAAGCGAGACGCTGGCTGTCTCAATGGACAGAAACAGCATGATCATGTCGGATCCGGCGGCCATAAATGAGAAACCAATGGTCGCCGATATCAGTAGCGCAAAGTATTCGCCACGCTGTAGGGCCGGAACGTCTAACGAAATAAGGCTGACCGTAATCAGCGTCGCCATGAATATGACCCGGAAAACTAGCGTGACCAGGTCATTGCGAATCATCCCGCCCCACAGCAAACTTTCCGAAAGGTTTTGAGAGGCATCTGGTACCTCAAGGAAAATCCAGATACCCACGGTCAGGAGCAAGACAACAACGCCGCCCCAGGCCGTCAGCAATCCCACGCGCCGGCGTTCAGCAGGCTTGAGAAGACGATCGTAAGTAAGGACCGCGAGAATCAGCAAGGCAAGCGCGATCTCTGGTACAACGGCCAGGATTTCAGTTAGAGACGGTAGCATGCTCTGAGGACTCACTAAACACCTCCCAGCCAGTTGAAGAAATCAATGGCCGACGAATGTAACGAATTTACGACCGTCCCGGCCTGATGCACCTGATCTAGGCGCTCTACCACGGGACGAACGCCGGATTCTACGATAGGCGCGATCACCGAGGGGAAAACGCCGATGACGATAAGAATGATGGCAAAACCAACCAGGGCTACATAATCAATGCTCAGCAGCGGCCGCATATCGTGCCACTTTTCGCCATCATAGTCACCCAGAAAGACGGTGCCGATGGCGCGCAATATGTAGGCTGCTGTGATAATGATGCCTAAGACGGAGATGATGGCCAGGACAGGATAGTAACCGGCCGGATTAAGGCCCAGCGCGGTCTCTGTCAAATTGAGCGTTCCCCCGGCCCACACGCCAAGGAAAATAGGAAACTCTGCAATAAATCCAGACAGACCGGGCATACCCATGGAAACAAGGCCGCCAATGGTAAAGGCTATCATCGTTGCCGGCAGGGCCACGACCATGCCGCTCAACGCGTCCATGTCGCGCGTGTGCGCCCGGTCGTAAATCATGCCCACGACTGCGAAGAACAAGGCCGTCATGATGCCGTGACTGACCATCTGTATGCCCGCGCCCGTGAAGCCTTCCATGTTCATGGCTGCGAACCCCATAGTAACCAGGCCCATGTGGCTCACACTGGAATAGCCAATCAGATACTTCATGTCCCGCTGGCGCATAGCGATCAGCGAACCGTAAATGACATTTACGACGGTAAAGAGAATGACCAGCGGCAACCAATACACGGCGCCTTCAGGGATGAGCTGGATGCCGACACGCATGGAGGCATAAGCGCCTAATTTCATCAAGACGCCTGCGTGAATCATGGACACCGCCGTCGGCGCGGCGACGTGACCGTCTGGCGACCAGTTATGAAAGGGCCACAGGCCCGCCAGCACGCCAAACCCTAGAAAGACAGGCAAGAACGTCCACAGTTGCAGGTTGCGTGGAAAGTCCGTTTCGGCCCACACGCGTAAGTCAAAGGTTAGCTCCTGCCCCAGCGACGGCAGGTTAAAGTAGAGCACCAGAAAGGGTACCAGCGCGATAAAGCTGCCGATAAGCAAGTACAAAGTCAGTTTCATCGCGGCGTACTCGCGCGTCCTCTCCCAGCCCCAGATGACGATCAGAACGTACATGGGCAAGACGGCTAGCTCGTAGAAGAAGAAGAGCAAGAAACCGTCTACGGCGATGAAAACGCCTTGTACGCCCGCCACCAGCAACATGAAGAAGGCAAAGAATTCGCGCGGTCGATCCTCAATGCCCCAGGATATCAGAACGCCGCCGACGCCCACAATGGCAGTCAGCAAGACCAGTGTCGCGCTCAGACCGTCTACGCCCGCGATATAGTTGATGCCAATGCCCGGCACCCAACTGTATTCTTCGACAAACATGAGCGTATCGCGCCAGGCGGTTCCCGGTTCAGGCAGATTTTGATAGTAGCCAAGATAAACGTACGCGCCAAGAATGAGTCCGATGAGCGTACCAACGAGCCCCAACATGCGCGCGTTTTCCTTTCGCTCTTCCGGCAAAAGCAAGATGACGATCGCCGTAAAAATTGGCGAAAGGGTGATGACTGATAGGAATGGAAAGTTCTCCATGAAAAGTTTCCCGTATGGCGTATTGCGCGCGCTATCCGAAGAGTTTGGTCACCGTATCATTGATGATCGCCACCAGCCACTGGGGCCAAAGGCCCAGGCTGAGCATCAGCGCCATCAAGGGCCAGATAACCAGATGTTCGCGCAGTGTCATATCTTTTAAGTCAACCCATTCGGGCAGCAACGGGCCGTGCAGGGTTTGTCCGATACCTTTCAGAATATAAGCGCCTGTCATAAAGAGGCCGATCATAGAAAGCGCAACCTGTACAGTGAACACGTTCCACGAGCCGCGTACAATCATGAACTCGCTCACAAAACCGTTCAGGCCCGGCAGACCCAGCGAGGCCATGCTGGTGAAAATCAGCGCAGCGCCGAAGAAGGGTAACACGGACCAGATGCCGCCATATTTCTTTAGATCCCGCGTATGCGTTCGCTCGTAGACAACACCAACCAGGAAGAACATGCCGGCGGCCGAAAGTCCGTGATTAAACATCTGGAACACAGCGCCGTTGGTCGCCATGATCGCGTCGCTAACAAGCGCCTCTGAAGGCGCACCGAATGCATAGTTCAGTCCATAAACGTAAGCCATCACGGCAATACCAAGTATCACAAAGCCCATGTGATTGATGGACGAGTAGGCCACCAGACGCTTGAAGTCCCATTGGCCATAGGCCGCAAAGCCGCCGAAGATGATGCTGAGCATGCCCAACAGGGCCAGCACACCGGCCGTTAGATAGGCCTGCTCGGGGAAGAAAGGCACGACCAGGCGCACAAAACCGTAAGCACCTAGCTTCAAGAGCACACCCGCCAGAATCATCGAGCCCGCCGTGGGCGCTTCCGTGTGAGCGTCGGGCAGCCAGGTGTGGAAGGGCCACACCGGCACCTTAATGGCAAAGGCAATCACAAAGAGCACGTAGGCAACCGACTTCACTAACGCCGTCGATAGGCCAGAAACGGGTAAGGTCGCGCTATCCAGATTTACCCACGTGTCCATCAGCGTCGGAATGTCAAATGTACCCGCAGAAAGGCCAATGAGTTGGATCGATAGCAGAAGGCCCAGACTCCCGGCCATCGTGTACACGAAAAACTTAAATGAAGCGTAGTCGCGATCCTTGCCGCCCCACAGCCGGATCAGGAAATACATGGGCACCAGGCCAACTTCCCAGAACACGAAGAAGATGAGCAGATCCAGGGCCGCAAAGAGACCTATCATGCCCGTCTCCAGGGCCAAAAACAGGACCATGTACATGCGCACCCGTTCGCTGATATTGAACGAGGCCAGAATTGATAGCGGCGTGAGGATCGTCGTCAGTAGTATCAGCGCCAGACTTATGCCGTCGACGCCCACATGGTAACTGGCGCCGATCATGGGGAACCAGGGGGCCACCGTCTCGAATTGGAAGCCCGCATCCACCCGGTCATAGTTGAACCACATGATTAACGTCAGCGCCAGCGGGATAAGGCTGAACACAAACGAAAGCCGCCGGATCAACGTCTCTTCATCATCCGGCAGAAGGAAGATGACGAGCGCGGCGATTGCCGGGGAGAAAATTATGAGTGTGAGGAGATTGTCTTGCAGGAATTCCATGAAAACTCCAGGACTTTAGTTAATACCCAACCAGCCGCCAATACCGGCAAACCAGCCGTAGTTTATGGCCAGAATGAGAATAGCCAGGACTGAGGCAATACCGGCTGAGACAAGCGCGTACTCTTGCAGCTTTCCCGTCTGAATCGTGCGGAACTCTTGGGCCATTGCCAGAAACTCGTCCTTCACCCAATCCACTCCGCCACTGATAACCACTTCTTCGAAGCGCTTCATGTACTGCCCAATGGCGTACACCGTGCGCCCGATCAGGTGGATGGTGCCGTCGATGAGGCCCTTATCGATCCACTGGTAGACAACCGTTTCGGAGAACCACTCGCCGGGGACGACGAATAGCGCCACGTACAACTCATCCCAGTACCACTTGTTATAGAGAAAGGTGTGCAGCGGGCCCAGTGGCTGCACCAGCGGATCTGCCTGCTC
>CAYSMQ010000080.1:0-14977 GCA_964432035.1 uncultured Ardenticatenaceae bacterium | reverse complement strand
CTGACCCAGTCTGCTTCTACTGCTCCCGTTCTCCCCGTGTCGCCGAACGATGCGCACCATCAGCACCAGCGCCAGCGACGCCAGCATAATCGCCAAATTGTCGTTGTTTACGGCCCCGCTGATGAACAAGAACATAGGTGTAAATGCATTAATTGCCGCTGCGCCCAGGGCTATCTCTGGTCGCCTGGGCGCCACGGCGCGCGCCAGACGATAAGTCAGATAGACTGTGACTGCCCCCATGAGCACCGAGGCCACGCGGATGATGCGTACCGCCAGTAACGTGCCCTGCCATGGCGACTGCGCCGGATCGTGCACGACCAGATTGATATTTCCGTCGGCCGTGACGACGCCGTTGTCCACGTGCGGGTTGAGGCGCCGCACAAGCGGCATATCCATCGTGTCTATCCAGAAAGTGAGCGCTGCCCCCACGTAGTAATATAGCGGCGGCTGGCTGGCCTCCTGCTTCCAGGGACCCGCCTGGGCAGGATCGAAGACTTGCACCGGCAACGGGTTCCCCTGCGCCAGGTGGCGCACCATGGGATAGTGCCACAGCTCGTCGGATGCTTCGAAGACAGGCGTGGTCACAGCGTACGTGATGCCCAGCAGCACGAAAACTGCCAGGATCAGCAACAGAATGCGTCGTTCAGACATAAGCGTTTCATTGTACAGGCTTGCAGGCTACCCGTCACCATGGCTGGCCTACGGCTCATCTGCGGTCTGCCGCCGCGCGTCAGCGATCCAACGTTTCGTAGAACTCAACTGTCCTCGCCGCAATGCCTTCCCAGCTAAACGCGTCAGAAAGGCGTTTGGCGCCGCTTGCCAGCTTCTCACGCAGGGCCGTATCCCGACGTAATTTGCCGATTGCCGCCGCCAGCGCTTGCGCGTCATCTCGCGCCACCAACCAGATATTCTCGCCATGGCTCAACTGGGGCGCCGCCGTCTCCGGCTGCGTGGATATGGTCGGCCTGCCGTGTGCCAGCGCCGCCATCAATGTTCCCCGACGCAGGGAGACGCCGTCACGGTATGGTAGAACGATGAGGTCTGCCGCTTGCAAATAGTGTGAGGTTTCCCGATCTGGTACAAAACCGGTGGCGTGAAGGCGCTCGCTCACGCCCTGTTTCGTCGCTTCCTCTTGTACTTGCGCGACAAACTGCGCGTTGGTCTGGCGGTCGCTGCTGCCCGTGCGACCGCCGATAAACAGCAGGTGAACTTTTCTGTCAAGCTGCGCCAGCGCCTGCACCAGCAAATCGGCTCCCTTACTCGGATTCAGGAAACCGAAGTACCCCAGGAGAAAGACATCGCCGCTTAAACCCAACCGGCGGCGCGCTTCACTAACGGCACGGGATGTTGCGTCGTGCACAATGATGTTGCTACCGATCGGTATTTCGGTCACCGCTGTTGTTCCGAGCGTCCATTCTGCCACCCCCCTTCGATCGCCCCCATTTGTGACAATAACCCCATGCGACCGCTTTGCTGTCAGTCGCACAAAGAACTGGCGCAGCCGGCCCGCCTTTGGAAACAGATAAGGCACCCTCAGATCGTGAAAGGTGACTACCGTCGTCGCCAGACCCTTTAGGCGCCACGGCGCCAGGTTAATTGCCGGACTGCGCATGTTGTAGGCGGCAGCCTGGTACTGAATATTTAAGACCTCGAGATCGTAACGAATGGCCACTTCCGCAATGCGCGACACATCGCCCCAACCCCAGCGCCGGCCGATCGGATGCAACAGGCCCCACTCGGTCTCTAGCGGTTCTCTCAACTGTGACAGGCTATAGCGCGCGCTGCCCTCTAATTCGGGCCGAGCCTCGCGATGCGTCACAACGTGCACGTCGTGCCCCAGGGTCGCCATTGCCTGTGCCAGTCGCTCACTGAATGCTCCCACGCCCCCCTGCATCGGCGGAAACTCGCCTGTAATCAACCCAATGCGCATGCCGGCCGCCGTCAATAGCCTGCAGGACGTAGACCGGACTTAAGCACTTCCCAGTAAGACAGCACGCGTTGTTTGCGAAGCGCCCGTTTATGGCCCACGAGTCCTTTGGCGCTTTCCAGAAGTAGCTGTGTCGCGTAGCTAAGAAGCAAGTACGCTCTCAGTGCCGAACAGACCAGCCGCCCGTGATACTTGCGAAAGTAGCGCAGTTTTGCCCGCTGGAAGTTGATGTGCCGCTCGGTCACAGCCTGTTCGCTGCTTTTCCCTTCAAAGTGCACAATTTCAGCACGCGGAAAGTAGACCACGCGCCACCCCGCATCCTTGATTCGCCGGCACCAATCCAGCTCCTCCGAGTACATGAAATAGTCTTCGTCCATCAGCCCGACTTGCTCGACAACGCTGTGCCTCACCATCAAAGCCGCGCCCATGACCCAATCGACGTCGGCAATTTCATCATCAGCCACATCTTGCGCCCGATATCGTTCCAACATGCCCCCCGGCGTCCAGGGCTCAAGCCAGGTGCTTTCAAAGAACGCCGTCAGGACTGTCGGAAAGCGCCGTTTGGACGACTGAATTGTGCCGTCCGGATAACTCAGTCGCGGACCAAGGGCGCCCACAGACGCGTGCTCCTCCAAGTAGTCGACCATCTGGTGCAGGGCATCGCCTTTCACAATCGTGTCTGGGTTGAGAAGAAGTAACTTGTGCCCCCTGGCTTGTCTGATGCCAATGTTGTTGCCGCGTGGAAAGCCCACGTTCTCTGTCTGTGCCAGAAGCATGACCCACGGAAACTCGGCAACAACCATCTCCTGCGTACCGTCAACCGAAGCGCTATCGACGACGATCACTTCTAAGTCTAAACCAGTTTTTCCCCTGTCGATTGAGTCCAAGCACTGGCGTAATAGGTCTCGTACGTTCCAACTAACGATGATGATCGAGAGTTCGACACCGCCTTCGCTGCTCTGCGTCTGGGGCCGACCCATGTCAGCTAGATACAAGATGTCTGCCAAAGACGCAGGCCGCATTCTCGGTCGTCATGGCCTTAACGATGTTTAGGTTCATATCGCGAACGCGTGCAACCTGCTCGGCAACGTGCACCACATACGCCGGCTCATTCCGGTGCCCACGATGTGCCTGCGGCGTCAGAAATGGCGCGTCGGTTTCAATTAGTATGCGATCCATCGGCGTACGAGCGAGGACGTCGCGTAGCGCGTCCGCACTCTTGTATGTCACCGGCCCCGTAAAACCCAGATAGTAACCCAGCTCGATCGCCGCTTCGGCCACATCCCAGGTTGAACTAAAGGAATGCAGCACGCCGGGACGCTCGCGTTCACTTTGCACTGAACGCTTTAGAATGCTCAACACGTCGTCATCAGACTCACGATTATGAATAATAACGGGCAGATCGAGCTCCGAAGCCAACGTCAGCTGCGCTTCGAAAGCCTGCTTTTGCACCTCGGGCGGCGATTTATCCCAATAGTAATCCAAACCAATCTCCCCGATAGCCACGACCTTGTCGTGCGCCGCCAGATCGCGCAATTGCTCGATCCACGCGTCGTCCCACGCAGCCGTCGAATTGGGGTGCATGCCAACCGCTGCATAAACGGCGGGATACCGCTCTGCCAGATTCAAGACTGCCGCACAGTTGTCGAGATCGAGCGCGGGCACGACGATGCGCTTTACGCCGGCAGCGTCTGCTCGGGAAACGACCGCGTCACGATCGGCATCGAACTTTTCAAAATCAAGGTGACAATGCGTGTCAACCAGCATCTTACTCTCCCCAATGTTCAGGGACGCGGACGCAAACGGCTTCGCCACGAGCCGTCATCTGGTCGTCCGCAAATAATTGCGACGATATAGTGATGCGCCGCCCTTCAATCGACTTCACCTCGGCGCGCACTTCGAGCGTTGTATCGATAGGCGTTGGTTTTAGGTAATCGACGTGCAAGGACGCAGTTACAAACCGTAGATCTGGCTCGCTATCCATAGAACGTTCCTCGTCCCGGTAGGCTGCCGCGGCGGCTGTACCCGTACTGTGGCAGTCGATGAGCGAGGCGATCAAGCCACCGTACACGTATCCCGGATACGCCGTATGATCTGGCTTTGGTCGAAAGTGACAAACAGATTCAGCGCCATCCCAATAGCTCTTGATCTGCAGTCCGTGCTCGTTTAGACGTCCGCAACCATAACAAACGGCTGCGTCGGCTTCATAGTAATCTTGAAAGGCTTTTTCGTTGGATGCCATCAATCAGGTCCCGGTTGCCGTTCGACCTACTTCAGACCGGCAAGGCGCATGCCGTCGTCGATAATATCGTGAACTTTGTCCTCATGCGTTGTCTCTGTGTATACGCGGATAATAGGCTCTGTCCCGCTGAACCGTACCAACAACCAGCCGCCGTCTTCCATCACAAACTGGTGTCCGTCAATGGTCACGATGTCCGTAACGCGCAGCCCCGCCAGTCGATCCGGCTTTGCAGACGATACGTTCTGCAGAATCTCATCCTTGCGATCCTGATCAAAGTAGGTATCCACGCGATCGTAATAATGTGGGCCAACCTTTTCGAAGAGCAGGTCAAGCAGTTCTGACGGCTTCTTCCCGGTCTGTACCATCATGTCCAGCAGATAGAGGCCGGCAAGGATGCCATCACGCTCCGGCACGTGCCCGCGAAAAGCATAGCCACCACTTTCTTCGCCGCCGATCATGGCGTCTACTTCGACCATTTTCGGTGCAATATACTTAAACCCGACCCCGGTTTCGTGCACCGGCACACCATACATTTTGCCCAGCTTATTCAACATCTTGGTCGTGGAAACTGTCTTGACGATCGGACCCCGCTCGCCGCGTACTTCCAGAAAATAGTAACCGAGCAAGCCAAAGACCCGTAGCTGGTCAATAAATTGGCCGTTTTCGTCGCCAAATCCCACGCGGTCCGCGTCACCGTCGTTGATGATGGCGACGTCGGCGCCCACCTTTTCCACGAAACTCAGGCCATGGTCCACGTTTGGGGGAATCGGCTCTGGGCGCGTCATATGCGGGAATAGTGGGTGGCGCTCTGCATGCACTTCGTGAATCTCTGTAGCGCCGCCGCCAAGCAGTCGCGGGAACCACCCCGCTCCATTGCCCCACATACAGTCGACCAGCACCTTGAATCCAGCGTCCCGAATGGGACCGATGTCCACGAGCTTATTGAGTAGCGCTTCGTAGTTTGGCGCCGGATTGAATCGCTCCACTAACCCGTCACTTTGCGCATCATCCAGCCGCATACGATTCACGCTGTGCACACTCTCTGGTATGAGCCCTTCGATGACTTTCAGCTGGTCGGGCGCAATAGCACCGCCCCTGGGATCGCGTACTTTGAACCCACAATCGCTGGGTGGGTTGTGGCTGGCAGTAATATTAACAGCGCCGCCTGCCCCACGGTCAACCACCGAATATGAGATCGTAGGCGTAGGCGTTGCGCCATCGGTCAGCCAAACGTGTATGCCATTTGCCGCCAGCACTTCCGCCGTCGCTGCCGCGAAAAGCTCGGCGCTAAAACGTTTGTCGTAACCGACGACGACACCCTTTTCTGCAAGCCCTTCCTGCTCCAAATATGCAGCAAAGCCCTGCGCGCAACGTCGTACGTTGTCAAACGTGTAATCTTCGGCGATTTGTCCGCGCCAACCATCGGTCCCAAAGACGATATCTGTCATGCTTGCCTTCCTTGCCTATTTCTCAAATGCGCTATCAATTAGACCTCTGATTACAAGCTCCCGCTACGCTACATTGGTTGTTCACCATTTCGCAACGTTTTCAAATCAGCGTCCACCATCAGGCGTACCAACTCGCCAAAGGATACTCGTGGTTCCCATCCCATTTCTTTTCCGGCCTTGCTGGCGTCGCCAACCAGCAAGTCAACTTCAGCCGGGCGCATGTACTGTGGATCCTGCACGACGTACTCTTTCCAGTCCAAATCAAGATAGCCAAATGCTTCATCCAGAAAATCGCCTACCGAATGCGTCTCGCCAGTGGCAATGACGTAATCGTCAGGGTCTTCCTGCTGCAGCATCAACCACATGGCCTCCACATAGTCACCTGCAAAGCCCCAGTCGCGACGTGAGTCCAGGTTTCCCAGCCGCAACTCGTCTGTCATGCCCATCTTGATCATCGCCGCATGATAAGTGATCTTCCTCGTTACAAACTCCAATCCGCGCCGGGGAGACTCGTGGTTGAACAGGATCCCGGACGTGCAATGCATGTCGTAGCTTTCCCGATAATTCACCGTAATCCAGTGACCGTAAACTTTTGCCACGCCGTATGGGCTTCGTGGATAGAAGGGCGTCGTCTCCTTCTGTGGCACTTCACGCACCTTGCCGAACATCTCGCTCGAACTGGCCTGATAGAAGCGTATTTGTGGATCGACCAGCCGGATGGCGTCCAGCAATCGCGTTACGCCTAGCGCCGTCGCCTCTCCCGTAAACACCGGCTGCAGCCACGACGTCTGCACAAAGGACTGCGCCGCCAGATTATAGACCTCGTCCGGTCGGTGCTCTTCGAGAATGTGAACCAAAGAAATCTGGTCCAGCATGTCACCAGAAACCAGCTTGATACGGTCTTGTATGTGCGAGATGCGGTGAAAATTGAGCGTGCTTGTTCGACGCACCATTCCCACCACCTCATAGCCTTGTTCTAAAAGAAATTCGGCCAAGTATGACCCATCCTGACCGGTGATGCCTGTGATTAATGCTGTAGGCACAAATTACTCCTCTATTCGCGGGTATTAATCCAGATTGGACTGCGTTAGATGGGTTGAAGATTATAGCCCAGGCACATAGGGCGGCAAATCAACCCGAGACAAAATCGCGAAGCACGCTGGCGCAGTGTGCCACAAACTGCGGTGCGCGATCGCGTAGCTTGGGGTTATCGGCGCGCCCTGCCATATAGACTGCCATCAACAAGGTGCGCGCTGCGCGAAAGGTCGGCAAGAGGGCCACGTGTTCATCTGGTAACTCTCGCACCGTTCGGTAACCAGCGATATGTGCATCGCACATCTCGGCAAAATCTGGGCGCGCTTGAAGATACCACTGGGTCACCGCCAGATCGTACAAAAAATGGCCCCAGCCGCAGTCGTCGAAATCGATAGCGTGCACTTCTTCTCCCTCAAAGAGAAGGTTGCCATGATGCAGGTCGGAGTGAATGAGGCCGAAGACATCCGGCCCTTCTCCCAGCGCGTCAACGCGCTCTTGTAGCCGGTGGCGTGCCAGCGTAAACGTCGCCAGATCGTGTGGCGCAATGATCGCCGCGCCATCTTCAAAGCCCTTGTGCAAGAGCCGCACTATTTCGCCCGGTTCCTCTTCACTGCCAAACTCCACGTGCGGACGCGTGAAGCTTTCTGGCGGCTCAAAGCTTGTCACGTGGTTGTGTAACTTCGCCGTGAATCGGCCCACACGTTCTATGGCTACCGGCGACAGGCGATCGCGGTAAAATTGCCCGTCTACCCATTTGAAGAGCACACAGTAACGCATCTCTGGGACGCTCTTTGCCGTTCCTGTGGTCACCAAATCCCCGTCGCTATTGGCAATTGGCTCTGGCACTACCAATTCGCAATCGTGTCGGATTGCCGCCAGCCACGCGGCTTCCGAGCGGATCTGTGCTTCAGTGCGGTGGTTGGGCCGGTTGATGCGAAGAACATATGTGTCTTCTTTAGTCTCTACACGAAACGTTGTATTTTCCAGATGCAAAAGGGTGCTAAACCGCTGTACGTCAAGGTCATATTGCGATAAGGCTTCGTCCGCCAGGTTGCGAAGTCGCATTACTTGTGCGCGATGGCTTGCTTTGTTGAATGGTTCCATAGATTGCTCCGAAGCAGAAGTTAAATTTAGCGTGAGGGAAAACTTGCCGTTGCGGTGGGCACGAACCGTACTCAATTAAGTATAGCCCAGGCTGACGCGACGCCAAATCAGCCAAACCTTGTCCGCTTTAACTGCCGCCTTATAATCACGCCTCATGAAGCGCCCTTTCTGGCTCCTCGTACCCGCTATTATCCTTTTCTTCTGGCTGGCTCTAGACAGCATGGTCGGCGACAGTCCCACAATGGACGAACAAAACCACCTGGCTCGCGGCCTTGCTTTTCTGCGCACAGGCGACCCCCGGCTCAGCGTCGAACACCCACCACTGGTCAACAGCATCAGCGCGCTTCCGCTATTGACGCAGCCCGAGATTCGCCTACCGACCGATCACCCCAGCTGGACGCGCCCACAAGGATGGTATGAATTTGCCGAGCTTATGCTCTGGGAATACAACGACGATGTCACGCGTATGATCTTCCTGGCGCGCCTTCCAATCGTTCTTCTCACACTTGCGTTGGCTCTGGTCGGACTGCATTTCGCCGAGCGTCTCTGGGGCCCGCCTGCCGGCGTTGTTGCTTTCCTCCTCCTTCTTTTCGATCCTAACATCCTGGCCCACGGGCGCTACGTCACAACCGATCTGGGCGGCGCACTTTTCGTGTTTCTGGCGGGTTTTCTCATTTGGCGATACTGGCAACGGCCTACGCCACAACGCTTTTTCCTCGCCGGCGTTGGCCTTGGCCTCGCCTACGGCAGCAAACTCTCGGCGCTTGTCTTTGGGCCCACTTTTGCTTTGCTGGCGCTGCTTCCCCTATACGGTCAAGCCTGGACCTGGCAACTAGCAGGACGGCGGCTCATTCAGTTTGCCGGCATGAATCTGATTGCCCTACTCCTTGTCTGGGCTCTGTTTGCCTTTCAGTGGGGACCACTCCAGCTGGCAAGCTCGCACGTGGCATTCCTGAACGGCGTTTCGGCGCCCATGCCTACATTTTGGGCAGGCGTGGAACAGATCCTGCTTCTCAGTGAAGGAGGTCGCCCCTCTTTTTTGCTCGGTGAAACGTCCACAGCAGGTTTCGCTGCCTACTTCCCAATTGCCTTCCTCGTAAAGACACCTCTGATTACCCTGTTCCTACTGATTTCTGTGGTGGTTTGGTATCTAATTGCTATACGAAACGATCAGGGTTGGCGCCGTTTCGGTTATCTATTGCTGCCTGCAGCCGTCTATTTTCTGGTAAGCATGCAGAGTGGCCTGAACATCGGTTATCGCCACCTGCTCCCCGTCTTGCCCTTCATCTATGTCCTCATCGCCGGCGGTGTGACCCACCTCGTCCACCGCTGCTCCGTAATGCCGTCCGTCAAGAAACCAATACCTGCAATCGTCGCCGGCGCGCTCGTACTGGCCCTCCTCATACCCACGCTCTCCATTCACCCCCATTATCTCAGTTACTTCAACGCTATTGCCGGCGGACCAGAAAACGGCTACCGAATTCTCGTGGACAGCAACGTCGACTGGGGTCAAGATCTTTTGCGGTTGAAGACATGGATGCAAGAAAATGACGTGCCCGAGGTGCATCTATCCTGGTTTGGCACCGCCGATCCCGAACATTATGATATAGCCTACGAACCACTCCCCGGCTTACCGCGTCACTTTGACCTGTGGTGGGCGGTGCCATTTGATGTGCAGGATCCCCCGCCCGGCGTTTATGCAATTAGCGTCAGCAACTACTGGGAATTGCCTTTGCAGGACAACAAGACGACATTTGCCTGGTTCCGTGACCGCCCGCCCAGCGATCGCGTCGCCTACTCTATCCTTATCTATGAAGTCGAATAACGCGCAAACCATAAACGCCGCCAGATTATCTTCATGAAGAAACCTCGCTCAAGATCTCTGGGTGGGTTACTCGCACTCACCGGCCTCTTGGTGCTGGCGCTAGCGCTGTATCTGCCTGAGGGTCAGGGACAACACCTAGCAGCCTTTATCTTGCTGTGGATCATCCCCGCAGCACTCTGGGCGTTGGCTCTTGCCGGCTCGTCAGAAGAGAGCTCCCGTTGGCCGATCGCCTTGGCCGCCGGCGTGGGACTGGCAACCTTTGTGCCCGTACTCCTGGCGCTCATCGCCAGCTACGTTCCTGGTCCCTTATCGTCGCTGCAACTGGCAATTATTAGCCTCATGTCGCTTCTTGCACCATTTGCACTATGGCTCATGCGCGTCCGCCCGGGGCGCCGCGATGCACCGGTGGGTGCATCGCCTCCCGACACGCCGACCGCGTGGTCCCGGCAGCAGTGGATGGCCCTGCTGGTCATACTGGGGCTTGCCGCGGGTCTGCGCCTGATAAACCTGGAGTACAAAGAATTCCAGGGCGATGAAGGCGTCATCATGGAACGCGCCGCGCAGGCCCTCACCGGCGACGAAATGGCCCTGTTGCGTCACCAGAAAGGGCCGGTCGAAATTCTTCTTCCGCTCATTCCGTGGGGACTTACCGGCAGCATCGACGAGACCTGGGCGCGCGCCGTGTTCACCTGGGCCGGTTGGCTCGCCGTCGGCGCAATTGCCCTGCTCGGCAGACGCCTTTACGATGCCCGGACCGGACTACTCGCCGCCTTATTCTTTACCCTCGGCGGCTTTTCCATCGCCTTCTCCCGAATTGTGCAGTACCAGAGCTTCGTCATGTTTTGGACGCTGCTCAGCCTGCTATTTGCCTACCGCTACTACCGCCGTGGCGCTTATCCCGAGCTAATGCTCAGCGTCGCATTTCTGGCCGGTGGACTTCTTGCGCACTACGACGCCATCCTTGCCGCCCCGGCTGTCGGCTGGCTGTTCATTTTACGCTGGCGAAAATATCCCGCCCGCTGGCAAACTCACCTGCTCTCGGCAGCCCTGTTTGGCGCCGCGCTCCTGGCCCTCTTCTACGGCCCCTATCTCGCCGGTCCCAGCGCCGGCGGCACGGGCAGCTACCTGCTACAAGACCGCATCGGCGGCAGCTTGTTTACCTGGAGTGGACCGCAGGTCTGGCGCATGGCGACCTTTTATAACAGCACCTACTACGTCGTGCTTCTCATACTCCTTGCCGTTGCCGGCGCTTTCAGTCGTAAGTTGAGCGTAGAGCACGCCGTGGCATTGCTCCTGCTCCTCAGTCCACTCCTGTTCTACACCTTCGTCGTCGCCGACCCGCGCACGCATGTCTACACGCTATTTCCGGGCCTTTCGCTCGTTGCAGCAGCTGGTGTATTCTCTATCTGGAAACGGTTACATCAACTCAAACCGCGCCGAGCCAGCTTGGCGCGTTACGCCGCTATCACCTTGTTGGGGCTATTGCTCGGCGCCTCGCTACTTTACGTCATTCTCTTATTTGTAGACGTCACGCCCGAACGGCAACGAACCTGGCGTGAAAACCGCCCGCCTTTCTTTCCCACGACCTGGACCGAGCCACCGCAATACGGCCTGTTCGGTTTTCCCCATCAGGCTGGCTGGCGACTGGCGCCCGACCTTGTCAGTGCCCTACCCTATGGCAGCAATGAGGAATCGGAAATAACCAACTGGTACATGGCCCAGGCGCCGAGAACCCATTGCTCCGACTTCCAGACCTTCCTCGTCGCCGCCAATGCCCAGGACGCTCTCCCCTATGACGAGCAGCGAGTACAAGCGCTTCCGCTCCAAACTACGGTCACCGTTCACGGTGCTCCTTCCCTTCGTATCTATGGAGAAGACGCACCCACGACAGTCGCACCCGTGGTGGAAGCCACCGGTCATACCCTCTGGCGCACGCCGCAGCAGGTTGCAGCACCTGCGCGTACGGGAGACGTTGCGGTTAACGTCGTCCTCGGCGATAAGATCCGGCTCCTCGGCTACACGCTGCAGCAAGAGACGGTTGAACCGGGCGGTACGCTAGACATCATCCTCTACTGGCAAGCCCTGCAGCCCATCACGCGCAACTACCAGGTCTTCGTCCACCTCTATGACGGCGAGATGTGGGCTCAACACGACGGCGCGCCTGACTGCGACGTGCAGCCCACGTCCGGCTGGGAACCGGGCCAGATTGTGCGCGACGCGCACCGCTTAGAGCTCGAGACCGACACGCCACCCGCCGAGATACCGTTGCTCGTGGGAATGTACGATCTGATCACACTGGACCGCCTGGTAGTAGAAAACACCGGCCTTGATACGATTCCCTTGACTGACATTACAGTGAGCAGTGCGGTGCCATGAGGCGAATGGAACGTCTAGGAATTTTGGGCGTGCTGCTTCTGGCGTGGTTGACACGTCTACACAACGTCTTTTGGCTTGCAACACAAGCGGACGAGGGCGTACACATCACCGTCGCCAAGCTCGTGGCAGAAGACAGGCTGCACATCTACGCCGATTTATTCGAGAATCGCACGCCAGGCGTGGAGTGGTTGCTGGCAGGGTGGTTCCGGCTCGTGGGGCCGGACCTGTTTGCAGCACGTGTGCTCACGCTCGGCGTCACGCTCATTACGGTTGCCCTTGTCTACACCACCGGGCGACAAATTGCCCAACGATTTGAAGGGCCGGCTTACATGCCAATCGTGACCGGTCTCACAGCAGCAATACTATTCACGTTCTCGCCATTGCACCTCCACTGGTCACGATTTGTGATGCTAGAACACTATTCGACCGCAGCAGCAACAGCCAGCATGTGGCTCGCAATTCGCGCCCACAGGAAGACCATGTCGGCCGAGCCGTCGGCGCGCTTGTGGCTCCTTGCCGGAATCCTTGCCGGTGCGGCAGTAATCTTCAAGCAATCTGAGCTGGTCCTTGTGGGCGCCGTGCTAGCCTATCTTGTTCTACTGACCCTGACCAGTGCCCAGGCTGCGAGTCACGCCGCATCGCGCTGGATCCTCGGGTTGGCACTCGCGCTGGCCCTTCTCTTGATTACCCTCGCAGCGCAGGGCGCCATACAACCATTTCTCCAATTTACGTCGTCGGCCGGGCAGATAGCGCCTTTGCAGAATCTCGAGGCCAAGGGCATGGAGCTACTCTCCTGGACCGCGCGCCGGCCTATCCCCTGGCTGCTGTTGTTCTCATTTCCGTTCCTCACAGGGTCAATACGTTCCTTTAGACGTTTTGGCCCTGTTACCCTACTCTTCCTATGGCTTGCGGCCGAGGCCGCTTTCTTGCTACTGCCTCCGGTTCTAGATCTCTCCACGGGCGGCTTCTCGCACTATCTAATTCCCGTGCTGGCCCCGGCCTCAATCCTGGCGGGAACCGGCGTCATCGCAGCGTGGCGCGCGATCAGACGACAGCCCACTCGAAGGCGCTACGCAATCGCGGCAGCAGCCTTACTGCTCACGCTTTTCATCACACCGGCCTGGATGGAGGATTTATGGACTGCAATCACAGATCGCACCTATCCGCAGGCGACGCTGGAACAGGAAAAACGCATTGGGCGCGCCGCAGAGCTTCTTAGCTCGCCACAAGAGCCCATACAGGTTTTTGCCAACGCCACGTTTTACCATCGTTCCCAACGACTGCCCGTCGGCATATTCTTTCACTGGCCCGATTATCTGGCGCAATCACCCTTGGCTGACGAGGCAATTGCCGGCGGCGTGCTTTCTTTAGAGCAGCTGCGCCCTCCCGTTGTGCTCGTTTCGCGCCTGCATCTGCAAGAACGCCTTCCTGAACAGATACAGAACGCTTTGTGGCAAAACTACACGCCGGCTGCCCTGTTCCCATACGCCTACCAGCGCGACGTGCTCGTCTTTGTCCCCAGGACACTTGATGCCAACAACGAGCCACCGTTGGTACGCTTCGGTCAGATTGCCGAACTCGCCACAGTGGACGTGCGCTGGCTCGATGCGCATGACTTGCTTGTAGCACTCACTTGGCGCGCCCGTTCAGTTCCCCAGCAAGACTTCACGGTGTTCGCACACATTCTCGACCGGGATGGCGCTCTATTGGCACAGGACGATGCCCAACCCGTCGTCGGTTTCCGGCCGACGAGTACGTGGCGCGACGGCGAAGTCGTGCTAGATTATCATTGGATTTCGATACCTGAAGGAACAACGATGCAAGACAGCTCGCTTAGCATTGGCCTATACGATCCGGCGACAGGCGAGCGCTTGCCAACAATCACTAACGGAGCGCAGGGCGACGCCTATACGCAGCCGCTGCCCGCTACGCCATAAACATTATCGACGAATGAATCGACTAAAATCACGCGTTACCCGAGCCGACGGCATTGTACTATTGCTCCTGCTCCTTTTCCTCGCAGCGTACGTCTACAATCTTACCGGCTGGCAAATCTATGACGACGAAGGGGAATATCTCTACCAGATCTGGCGCATGGTCACCGCCGGAGAGGTGCCCTACCGTGACTTCCTGACGCCTCAATTGCCCGCCTTCCTTTACGCGGGCGCGGGCGTCATGAGCATTGCCGGTGTCTCGTTAACCGCCATACGCGTCTACACCGTACTTCTGGCCTTTGCCAGCGCAGGCATCCTCTACCTGGCAGGAAGACATCATCGTGGCCCACTCGTCGGCTTTCTTGCAGCGGCCCTTTTCCTCGTTCATCCGGACGTCTTTCGCGAAACGCGCATCTTTCGCAACGAGTCCATCATGCTGCTGTGTGTAAGCGCCGGACTTGTGATTGGTACCTGGCCTCGTGAAGGACCGAAACCCGCGTACCTGGTGGCGGCGGGGGTATGCTTTGCACTGGGAACGCTTTCTAAGCTCTTCGGCGTCCTGCCCGCGGCAGGTATCGGCCTCTGGCTACTGTGGGACTGGTACCAGAACCGGCGCACGTTGCACGAAGCTGCGGTCAATATTGCCGCCCTGGTTCTCCCGATGGCAGTCATTGGCGGCGCCACCGTACTGGCTTTCTCGCTTATCACACCAGACTTTCTTGACCTGGTCCTGGGTCATCATCTGGCTCAAGGTAGCGACCTTTCCCTGCTTGAAGTGTTGCTCGACAAGCTGCGCCTCTACGCCGTGTACGTCGGCTTCTACCCCGTGTTGATTGCCGTTAGCCTCATTTCCGCCATCGTCGGCTTCAGAAAAGAAGACTTGAGGCAGCGCTGGCTGTGGCAAATCCCCACCGTCGCTGCCTTCCTCGTCATTTCGCGCCAGTTTGGGCAGCGACACTTCATGTACCTTTTGCCCGCCCTATGCTTGCTCGCCGCCTGGTTGCTCGCCGACCTCATACGTCATCATGCACGGCGCCGCTGGTTGGCACTAGTAGCCATCGTTTTGCTCGCCTTGATCGTTGTTCC
>CAYSMQ010000079.1:10738-15051 GCA_964432035.1 uncultured Ardenticatenaceae bacterium | reverse complement strand
TTTGCAGCATGGCCATCAGGCGCAGGCTCTCCAGGATGTCCAGCGTGTTGTTGCTCACCGCGCCGTCTGTCGCCAGGCCCACGGCAACGCCCACCTCGCGCAGCGCGTCGATGGGCGTGAGGCCCATGCCCAACTTCAGATACGTCTTGGGCGCGTGGGCCACGCCCACCTGCTCTGCCTGCTGCAGTAAGGGGATGTCCTGGGAAAGGATGCCGCAGCCATGGGCGATAATGGTGGGCACGTCGAGGATGCCGGTGTCCGCCAGCACCTGGATCGGCGTTTTGCCCCGAGAGGCCAGGCTGGCCTCCGTCTGGCTCATCACTTCCGCGGCGTGGATGTGGATGCCCACGCCCAACTCTCGCGCGTGCTGCACCGCCGCCCGCAAGAAGTCGTCGTCACAGGTATACGGCGCGTGCGGCGCCATCCACGTCGTAATGCGCCCATCCGCCTGCCCCTGCCAGCGCTCCGCAAACTGCGCCGTGCGCGCCAGCATCTCTCGTCCCTGGTCGCCAAACACCGCCCAGCCCAGCGCCGCCCGCGTCCCCGCCTCCACCACAGCCTCCGCGGCGCGGTCCATGAAAAAATAATGATCCGCAACCGTCGTCACCCCACTCTCGATCATCTCCACCAACGCCAGCAACATCCCCCAGTAGACGTCCTCTTCCTGAAGATTACTCTCCAACGGCCACATATGATCATTAAACCACGATTCAATCGACACATCCTCTGCCAATCCGCGGAAGATGACCATGGGCGCGTGGGCGTGGGTATTGATGAGGCCGGGCATGGCCAGCATGCCGCGGGCGTCGATGGTGCGCCCGGCGCGGGCGTCGGCAGCGCTCGCTGCGTCGTCGTGGGGCGCGACGCGGGTGATGTGTTGGCCTTGGATGTGGATGTCGTGGTTTTCTAGCAGCCGTACGCCGTCGTCTTCGTCGACGAGGAGCACGTGGCAGTCGCTAAGAAGTAGATCGGTCATGGAGCCTCCTGGAAATGGAACGGTCTAACAGGAGGCATTGTGCCATAGATTGGCGTGGGGGCAAGGTCTGCCACCTGGCAGGTGGAGATGGGCGGGTCTAGCCGGTCTGGGCGGGGAGTTGTGCGGCGGCGGCGTTGAGGACGGCCTGCACCAGTTCGGCGTGGGCTTTCTTTTTGGGAACGAAGGCGCTGGCGCCGCTGGCGTAGGCGCGCTCGATGGCGCCGGTCGTGTCATTGATGGAGAACATGACCACGGCGGGCCGGTTGGCCATGTTCTGCAGACCACGCATCAGATCGATGCCGCCACCGCCGGGCATGAGCACGTCGGTGACGACCACGTCGGGGTGTAGCTCTTGGGCAAGGCGCAGCGCCTCGTGGCTATTGGCGGCGACGCCGACCACGTCTATTTCGGGGTTCGATTGCAAGAGCGTTCGCACGACCTGGCGCACGGCAGGATAATCGTCGACAACTACAACTCGTACCATTACAGTCCTCCTTGAAGGATTCTGTGCCGGGGCAGTATACCGCATGGAGCCCACAAATGGGTCAATGTAGTACCCTAGTACTGTGAATTTGGTACGTTGGTGGGTTCGCTTTCTACACTGCCTCTATGCTCATTTTAACGTTCGCTTGCCGATTTTTTCGGAATTCTTAGTTGCTGATAATGGTCTGCGAACGACTCGACGGGAAACGGAGCGCGGACATCTTGTCGGCTTTCGGCGAGCAAGATGCTCTCGCTCCAGATGACAGTTAGTTGGTAGAGACAGGCTGAAAATGGTCCTTGCGCCGGCCTAAATTGCTGCTAAACTATGCTTGCTCCCCGCCCAGAGGCGGTACGGATCGCGCCCGCGACACCGGCCGCCTCATTTTGTTTTAGAGGACAGGAGAGAGGGATGAAGGAAGTGAAGCAAGCGGATGAATTGGTGGGGCGGGAGGAACGGGGGACGGTGGGGGAAGTGTTGCGGCTGGCGTTGCGCCTGGGCTTTACGGCGTTTGGTGGGCCGGCGGCGCACATTGCCATGCTGCACGACGAGGTCGTGGTGCGCCGCAAGTGGATTAGCGAGCAGCGCTTTCTGGACCTGATGGGCGCCACGAATCTGATTCCTGGGCCTAATTCGACGGAGATGGTGATTCACGTGGGGCACATCCGCGCCGGCTACGCGGGGTTGTTGGCGGCGGGCGCGGGCTTCATCTTGCCCGCGGCGTCCATTGTGCTGGTGTTGACGTGGCTCTATGTGGAGTATGGCTCTACGCCGGCGGGGGAGTGGCTGCTGTATGGCATCAAGCCGGTGATTATCGCCATCGTGCTGCAGGCGCTGTGGGGGCTGGGGCGCAAGGCGGTGAAGGGCGTCTTTCTGGGGGTCGTCGGCGTGGCGGTCTTTGTCCTCTACCTGGCGGGTTTGGACGAGTTGCTGTTGCTATTTGGCGGCGGGTTGCTGGTGATGCTGGTGCAGTATGGGCGGCGCCGCCTGGACGGTGGGGCGGGCGCTGCGGCGTTGGTTCCCTGGCTAGGCATGGCCTCACTGGGCGCGGGGGTGCAGGCGGTTCCCGTCAGCATGGGGCGCCTGTTTCTGATTTTCCTCAAGGTGGGCGCCGTGCTTTATGGCAGCGGCTACGTGTTGCTGGCCTTCTTGCGCAACGATCTGGTGGTTAACCTGGGGTGGCTGACGGACCAGCAGCTGCTGGACGCGGTCGCCGTGGGCCAGTTTACGCCGGGCCCGGTGTTCACCACGGCTACGTTTGTGGGCTACGTGTTGGGCGACTTTCCGGGCGCGGTGCTGGCCACGCTGGGCATTTTTCTACCATCTTTTATCTTCGTGGCCGCCATCAGCCCGCTCATTCCCCGCCTGCGGGACTCTGCGCTGGTCGCTTCCATTTTGGACGGGGTAAATGTGGCCGCGCTGGGTCTGATGGCGGCGGTCACCTGGGAACTGGGACAAGCGGCGGTCGTAGATTGGTTGACGGCGCTGCTGGCGATCGTCGCCGCCGTGCTGCTGTTCCGCTTCCGGCTGAACTCGGCGTGGTTGGTGCTGGGTGGGGCGATTGTGGCGGTGGTTTACCGGTTGTTGGGGGGATGAGGGAAGAGATTGGGGACTGGAGACTGGAGACTAGGGGTTAGTCGGACTTTAGTTGCAGGGGGGCGCTGATGGTGATGTGGGCGCCCTCGCCGGGTGCTGCTTCGATTTGCAATTGGCCGCCTACAAGGCTGAGGCGATGGCGGATGGTGGCCAGCCATCCGACAGCCTCTGTCAGCCCTTCGCCCTGCAAAATGGCGGGGTTGAGGTCGATGTTGAGTTGCCGGGTGACGCCGATGGCCGCGTCCAACTCTTGCGCAGTCTCGCCGAACTGAGCGTGAAAGGTTGCTTTGTCCTTATCCGTAAATGCAGCGAGATGGTAGTGTACCCAATTACGGATTGTAGCGGATTCTGTTTGGTTGGCGAGTGGCGCCGGGCGTGGAACGCCAAGGCTTGGCGGCGGTTGGGGTATGGTAAACTATGGTATGTTTATCGAGACGAAGTTGGCGATACCGCCTGCGGGACCGCATTTGGTGGCGCGACCGCGGTTGTTGGCGCAGCTAGACGCGGGGTTGGCGCGGCGCGTGACGCTGCTGAGCGCGCCGGCGGGAGCGGGAAAGACGAGCCTGGCAGCGGCGTGGCTGCGGCACGTGCAGGAGGCGGGTGGCGATTATGGAACGCCGGCGGTTGCCTGGGTGACGCTAGACGAGGGAGATAACGAGCCGCGACGTTTTTTGTCGTATTTGGCTACAGCGTTGAAAGAGGCAGGACACAAGAGCGGGAGCGTTTTACGGGGCCTGCTGGAGAACGAGCCGCAGGCTTCCGCCTCCACGCTGGTGACGGTGTTGGCAAATGAACTGCTGAAGTCAGAACGGCCCGTCGTGCTGGCGCTTGACGAGTATGAGCAGATCGCGGCGCGGGCGGTGCACGAGGCGGTTGCGCAGTTAATTGAACAGGGGCCACAGAGCCTGCACCTGGCGCTGATCACACGCAGCGATCCGCCGCTACCCCTGGCGCGGCTGCGGGCGCGAGGGCAGATGCAGGAGGTTAGCGGGTCGCAGTTGCGCTTTTCAATGGAAGAAACGAGCGCGTTTCTGCGTAAGGCGCTGGGGCAACCGTTGCCGGAAGCGCAGGTGGCGGCGTTGTGGGAACGCTCGGAAGGCTGGGCGGCAGGCCTGCAGTTGGCGGCGCTTTCCCTACAGCGAGGTGAGGATACGGACCGCGTTATCAGGGACTTTTCGGGTCGCCAGCCGGACGTGTTCGATTATCTGGTGCAGGAGGTGCTGGAACAGCAGGAGGCCGACGTGCAGGACTTTCTGCTAC
>CAYSMQ010000079.1:0-10728 GCA_964432035.1 uncultured Ardenticatenaceae bacterium | reverse complement strand
GACTGAATGCGCCTCTGTGCGACGCTGTTAGGGGCGATGAGGACGCCGAGGCGTTGTTGCGCACTTTGTACCGGGCTAACCTTTTTCTTGTTCGCATGGACGATGGCAATCGGGATGGCTACGAATGGTACCGTTATCATCCGCTCTTTGCCCAGGCGCTGCGCCTGCGGTTGCGGGCCGGCGGAACGCCGTCTGAAGATGTGCTGCATGCGCGAGCGGCGTCGTGGTTCGCCGAGGCGGGGATGGCCGAAGACGCGGTGGCGCAAGCGCTAGAGGCGGACGATGCACAGCTGGCGGCCGATTTGGTGGCGCGTTTTGGGCAGCGCATGTGGACGGCGAACCGGGCGCAGGCGCTTTTGGGCTGGCTTGACGCGCTTCCCGAAGTGGTGGTGCACCGTCGACCGTACCTGGGGCTGTTGCGCGCATGGTCGCTGTGGTTGACCAGCCGCTGGTTTGCCGTGGGGCCGGCGCTGGAAGCAGCGGAAGCGAGCATGGAGACGGCAGAAGCACGGGATGCCGAGCCGCCCGCGGCAGAGCTGGCGAGCATGGCGGCGGCGATCCGGGCCAGCCTGGCTTTGAGTGAGCAGCAGCCGGAGCGCGCAGCGCAACATGCGCAGGTCGCCCTGGAGGGATTTCAGGAGAATGTGGCCTGGCGCGCCATCGTGTCCCAGGTTTTGGGCGATAGCTTCCGGGCGCTGGGTGAGTGGCAGGCGGCGGTTGTGGCGTACGGCCAGTCGGTTGCGTTGGGACAGGCGCAGGGGAACGTTTATGCTACGTTGTCGGCATTGCGCAGCCGGGCGGAGGTGTTTCACCTGCAAGGCCGACTGCGCCAGGCGGAATCAGGTTACCGGCGAGCGCTGCAAGCAGCGGAGGCTATGGACGGGCAGCGGCTGACGGCGACGGCTAATGTGCACATTTGGCTGGGGCGCTTGCTGTGCGCACGGCACGAACTGGACGAGGCGCAGGCGCACCTGCAAGAAGGAATCGACATCTGCCGACCGCAGAATTACGCCGTGGGTCTTATTATGGGCCACGCGGAGCTGGCGCAGGTGCACGCGCTACGTGGAGACCTGAAGAGTGCCTGGGAAACCCTTGGCGAGGCGCGAACTCTGGCGAGCGTGTATCCACTGCAGAATATGGAGCCATACCTGCAGCGCGTTGCGGCGAGGCTGCACCTGGAAGATGCGACGGCAAGATCCGATGGTCAGGGCTTGCAGGCGATGCAGGCAGCGGCGTCGTGGCTGGAAGAGCGCGGGTTTGAGCCAGACAGGCCCACGGCGGGGCATCTAGAGGATGGCCTTCTTTACGCGCACTGGCTTGTGCTGCAAGGCGAATGGACGGCGGCGCTGGCGGCGCTGGGGCAGTTGCGAGCGCGGGCGCAAAAGGAGAGACGGGCCGGCGCGCTGGTGCGCGTTCTGTGCCTGGAAGCGCCGGCGCTGGCAAAGCAGGAGGCGCAGGTTGCAGCGCAAGAAGCGGCAAGCGAGCGGCTGCGGCGGGCGCTGCAGCTGGCGGCGCCGGAGGATCTGGTGCGGCCCTTCGTGGAGGTGGGCAGCGCTCTGATGCCGTTGTTAGCACGGATTGTGGGGGCGGACGAGGAGCAGGCCGAGGCGCTCGCGCCGGCCACGGCTTCTTTCGCCCGACGCCTGCAAACTATCCTTGCGGCCAATGCAGCGCGGCAGCAGGCGACAAATGGCGGCGGTGAGATCTCCTTTACAAGCCGGGAGCGCGACGTCATTCCCCTGCTGGCAGCGGGGCTGCCGAACCGGCAGATTGCGCAGGAGATGGTTGTTGCCGAAAGCACGGTGAAAACTCATTTGAGCAACATCTACGCCAAGCTGGACGTTGAGAACCGCACGCAGGCCGTGGCGCGTCTGCGCGCGCTAAAACTTATCTAGTTCCCCCCTCCTTTTCCCTCGTTTGGGGGAAGTCGCGGGCCCCCTTCCCCTTTATACTGCAACCCCCAATGGTTGGTTCCTTGTGGACTCTACGAACAAGCTGTCATGTGGGCCGACAAGATGTCGGCGCTCCGTTACGGGAGGTTGTGTGATGAAAACGTGTGTGCGTGTGGTGTTGCTTATTGGGTTGTGGCTGCTGGTTGGCTGTGATGGGGGCCGTGGCGCGGTCGAAGACGGGCCACAGCAAACGAGCGATGGGCCACAGGCAACTGAGACGCCGCCGGCGCCGACCGCGGGAAGCGCCAGTCTACCGGATTCGGAGCCCACTGCGACCACCGTTCCCACGGCCAGCGCAACGAGCGCCGCGCCGGTGACTGCCACGGCCGAACCGCCGACGGTCACGCCCGTTCCGCCCGGGGCCATGGTGGAAATCGAGACGGTGGAGGATTTTGCCCCCTTTTTTAACCAGGACGCGGGCCGCACGCGGCTGGTGTTGCCGCTGACGACGGGTTGCTCCAGCTGCCTGGCGGGGGCGCGCTGGTTGGAGGAGCAGGCGCTGGCGGCGAATCCAGAGGCCGACGTGCGGGTGTACGCCGTGTGGTTTGGCATGCTGCCCGCGGACATGTTGCCTGAGGAATTAAGCGGGCAGCGCGACGAAAGTGTGCTGAACGACCCCCGCGTGATTCACTTCTGGGACAGGCAGCGGCTTCTGAACCAGTGGCTGGCGCAGAACGCGCCCCTAGAAGGTCCGGAGCGCTCGTCGCTGCGGCGCACGTACGGACAACTGGATTGGGGCACATACATCTGGGACGCCTATTTTGTCTACGGACCACAGGCCACGTGGCGGGAGGCGGACGCACCGCTGGCCTCGGGCTATCCGCTGATCCAGAACCGAGAGCAGGTTCGCAGCGAGCTGGGAATGGCGCAAAGCGCGGAGGTCAGCGCGGGTGAGGAGACGGCGACGACGTTTCGCATCCTGCCCGGAGAGTCGTTCGTACACTACGGGGTGCAGGAGACCTTTGCCGGGCGTAGCCTGAACTACGCCATGGGCGTGACCAGCAACATCACTGGGGAGATAACCGTGGACCGCGAGACGCCGGCCAACAGCGAGGTGGGGCCCATCGTGGTCAACATACGGGATTTTAGCAGTGACAACTTTCTGCGCGACGACCGCATTCGCACGGAGTTTCTGGAGAGCAACCGCTATCCGCTGGCCACGTTCCGACCGACGGCCATCCGTGCGATGCCGGAAAGTTACACGGAGGGCGAGACGGTGGAATTCGAAATAGACGGCGAGCTGGAAGTGCGAGAAGTTGTGGCGCCGGCGACGTTCACCGTGAGCGCGCGGCTGGAAGGGGGGCGACTGACGGGCGTGGCCACAACACAGCTGCGCATGACCGATTTTGGCTTTGAGCCGCCAGCAATTGCGCGCCTGATTGCGGCGGAGGATGAGGTGGATGTAAGGTTTGAGTTTGTGGCGGTGGGCGAGTGAGGACAGACGGCAACCATAGGTTGCTAGGACAGACGACGGAGGGGGAGTAAGAGGGTAGAAGGAAGACGGAAGAAGGCAGCCGAAGGTTGCAAGGAAGGAAGTGCGTTCAACAGGGGGACGATTGGGAGGGGAGCGTGTTGAAGCTCAGGCGACGATTTCGCGAATGGCGGGCAAGAGCTTTTTGTACGCTTTCGCTTTGGGTACGAAGCCGTCTGCGCCGGCAGCACGCACTTTTTCCTCGACTGCCGCCGTGTCATTCGCGCTCACAACGAGAACCGTGGGACGCTCGGGCATTTTTTCAAGCGCCTCGAGCACGGCGAAGCCGTCCATCTCTGGCAAAAAAATGTCTAGCAGCACCACGTCGACGTCAAGGCCGTCTAGCTTGCGCAGCGCTTCCTTGCCGTCCTGCGCTTCACCGGCAACGTGCACATCGTCGCTCTGTTCTAACAGTCGACGGATCGCCCAGAGGATAGCCGGGTGATCATCGACCAAAAGTGTCCGTATCATGCTACCGCTCTTTGACCGCGATGGGCCGTTTAAATCGACATAAGTCGCCGCTCTGTAAGAAACATTATAAAGCTCGCGCCCGGCTACACCAGTACCCGGCGCTGATTTGTATCTTTTATGTATCGTCATCGCTTCTTCTCTGGCCAATGCCGCGACGGGCACGGCGACGGACACCACCAACCCCTTGACGCCTGCGGTGACGGGTACGGCGACCGGAACGGCGACCAGCAATTCGGTTCCTTGAGCGCGGAAAGACCTGACAGGTTTCCAAAACCTGTCAGGTCTGCCCGATTAACCGCCACTCTGCCAACGCTTACGGTTCCAGGCGCAGAAGGTTAACAACCGACGTCACGCCAGTTACTCCCCTGGCGATTTCTTCCGCTGCTTCGCGTGTCTCGGCGTTGTCCACTTCGCCATCGAGCGTGATCATGCCGCGCTCGTCAATAACCTCGATGACGGCATCGTTCGTACGCGGATCCTCGAACAGGGCCATGGCCACCTGCGTGGCCAAATCGACATCGGGCTCATTCATCGCGTGCTCCGGTTGTCGCGTTGTTCATGGTGCGGCGTCGCGGCGCTTTCGGTGTCATATTGCTCAGGCCCGTATTCGGGCAGGGCCCTCAGCGCTTCGGTCGCCGCCTCCACGAAGATGCCGTCTTCAGTGAACGTCGAGGCCATGGAAGCGGGAATCGCTCGTTTGCTTGTAAAGACCATGCCCTGCTCCACAATTATCTGCGTTATCTCGCCGGAAGCGACGTCTACCAGGAAACGGTCTAGTTTGCCAACGCGGCCGTCCAGCCCCTCGACAGATGTACTGCGATCGAGCAGCACGAGATTGTCGGCGACGCCATGGCGAATCGTCTCAGTGATGACCGGTAGCGGCGCTGGGGCGCCCACACCGTAAGGCCCACCCTCGCGCCACACAGTAGAGGCGCCGGCTCCACCCTGGTTGTCGGCAGGCGTCTCAACCGTCTCCTCGCGGTATACGGGATAGTTGTCCAGCTCGTTGGAGTGAAGTAAGAGGTGAATCTCGGCCGGCGTAGCGCTGTCTATTGATGAAAAGGGGAAGACCCGCGAGCGTTTTAGCAGAAATCCCTCTTCTACGATCAGGTGTGTGACCTGCCGCGTCTCGGGATGCAGGGCCACTTTGGCCAGGCTACCGCACTTGCCATCGCTGCAGAACACTTGCGCGCCTATGTTCAAGCCAAACTCGTTCATTTTCCACACTCCTGGCTCCCATACTTGCACTTATGTCAAGCGCGATTACCTGACAAACGGTGCACTGATTATGCATATGCTGGCATAGATTAGGGCAGGGATGAATGGGGAAATACCCTACTTTAGGAGTGAGGCTCACCTACCACAGGCGTCATGTCTACATATTTCACGAGCCCATTTTGGAATATACCAAATTTGCCAGCACGAACGCGGCCTGAAACAGGTTGAACAACAGCGCGGTCAAGTAAAAAGCCGGGTCCAGCTGGGGGCGTACTCCGAAAAGCGCCAGGAACAGGGGAACCTGGACCGGTAGCTCGAGCAAGAGCCAGAAAAACGCTGCGTTCAACGGACGGGACCGCAACTGGGTGAACATCAGTTGCCGGCTCTCTTCCCGCCGCAGTGAAAGGAGGATTAAGCCCCAACTGAGGATGAGGAAGACCAGGCTGGAAATGAACCAGAGGCTGCGGCCCGTGACGCCGTAGCGGTCCAGGCCAACGGGGATGAGGCCGGCGACGAGCACCACCAGTCCGATGGTAACGACGGCCTGAATCTGCCCCAGCTGTTCGGACCCGACCTCGGTCCGCCCGGTGACGCTGATCAGCGCACCGAAGCCGACAAACACCCCCGCGATTTCAGCCATGGAGACAAATAGCTCAATCGCCGGCATCATCTCGCACTCTCATGCACCTCATTGACCTGTTTAGGCCCCGTTTCGGCGTAGCCGCGCGCCTCAGCGGTTTCTTGCAACGGATAGCGGCGGTCAATGAGCTGCAACACGTCGGGCGGCCCGGATTTCGTGGCGACAATAGCCTTCATAAGGCGGTCTCCTGCGATAGTCGGTTGCGATGACCATATCCTAGCATGTAACCTAGAAACGTACGACCCGGGTGAGACCTGACGGGTTTTGGAAACCTGTTAGGTCTGCCGTTAAAATAGCTTATCCAGTCACGTTCCACAAGCACGCCAGGAGGGTAGCAATGGTCAAAGGTTTCCGTTATTTTCTCATGCTCGTCAGCGTCGTTCAGCTTTTCTTTAGCGCTGCCTTCATTATGCAATGGCCCTTCGCCATCAACCTTTGGCCCTTTCCGGGCACTACGCCGCTTACCTATCTTCTCGTCGGTTCCATCTTCGCCGCCGCAGGCGCGTCCACCCTGTGGGCGGTGGGCTCGGGCAATCTCGGCGCACTGGCAGGCATCGCCCTCGACTACCTGACCATCATGACGCCGTTGGCCATATACGGCTTTTTGCTTCCGGCGGACACCCCCGACGTGCAACTGGCGACCTTCCGTATCGCCTGCCTGGGCGGCGCGCTTTTTGGGCTGGCCCTCTTCTTGTGGAGCGTGCGCATTCCCCTGGACGCCACGCGCCCCATGCCGTCGCTTGTGCGCTGGTCCTTCGTGGTCTTTGTGCTGGCCCTGGTCTTCTTCGGCGGGCGGCTCATTTTGCAGACGCCCAACATCATCCCCTGGTCCATCACGCCCCAGCTCTCTGTGCTTATTGGCTGGATGTTCCTCGGCGCCGCCGTCTACTTTGCCTACGGCGTGCTGCGTCCGAGCTGGACCAACGCCGCCGGGCAGCTCGTGGGTTTCCTGGCCTACGATATTGTGCTCATCGTTCCATTCCTCCGCCGGCTCCCCACGGTGGCGCCCGAGCATCGCCTGGGCCAGATCATCTACACCGTGGTCGTCATCTACAGCGGCTTGCTGGCCATCTATTACCTGTTCGTCAATAAGCGCACGCGTGTCACGCTAGATTCTCCCGCATAAATGCCAGCGTGCGCGCCACAATTTGCCGCGAACGGGCGTCGTCGTTGGCAACGTCGAAACCGTGCTCGCCTTGCGGATGGTTCATCACTTCCAGCGCCGCGTTCACCCCCAGCGCCCGCGTCACGAAGTCGTCCATGGTTTCGTTGAGGACGGGATCATCCTGGCCTGCCCGGCCTACAAACACGGGGAAAGGCGGTGGCTCCTCCAAATAGCGAACGGGCGAGTAGCGCGCCGCCGTCTCCTGGCCCACCTCGCCGACCAGCCAATCAAAGCGGCGCGCGTCGAGAATGGCATAGTAGAGCACCAGACAGCGAACGAATGGCGGCTTGTGGCGCAAGGCAAAGCAGATCAGCGGACCCCCGCCGGAACAGGTCCACAAGCACAACCGGTTGGGGTCTATGCCCAGAGCGCCTGCCTCGCGACGGACGTAGTCCACGGCGGCACTGACGTTGGTAACTGCCCGCTCCAGCTGTTTCGGGGCATCATAGTGGTGGTTAAACGTAAAACTCACCATACCGCTAGCCGCTGCAAGCGCGCCCCAGGAGCGATACTGTCCCATCCCCTTCACGCTGCCCGCCCGATCGGCGGGCACGGGCCCACCGTGGATAAAGAGCACGCCGGGCAACGCCGGCTCGCCCGCTGCGGTGGGCGGGAGGTAGACGTCCATGTGACACTCTTTTCCTGCTGCGCGGTGGTAGACCACATCGCGGCGGACTTGTACCTGGTCCATGCCGGGGACGCGGTGGACGATGGGTCGTTGATGGGGTGCGATTTCTTCGGGCATTGTTCTCCTTTGCGTGCTACTACAGTATAACGCAGGGGCAGATGGAAAGTGTGTCCGCGCTTCAATTACTTATGGCGGGCGCCCGGTGGAGATAGTCGTCGCTCTCTACCTGGTCGAGCATGAAGGTAGCCATGTCGGCGCGGGTGATGCGCGGGCCCATGCCTTTGCCCACGTAGCCGGCCTTAACGTTGCCCTTCGCGGGTTCGTCGGTAAGCATGGGTACGCGCACGACGGTCCAATCTACGTCGGAGTTGCGCACCGTGTCCACCGTCCTCTTCATGTCTTCGTAGACGTGGCGCGAGACGAGCTTGAGGAGCAGGTTGATCAGCTTATTGAGTAGCTTAGGCTCATCCTGGGGATCGCCCACGCCGGCGCCGGCGGAAATGACCAGGCGCCGTACACCATGCTTTTTCATGGCATCCAGGATGTGGCCTGTGCCGCGGGTGACCTGGTAGTCGGGGGTGTTTTGCGTGGGACCGAGGACGCTGACGACGGCATCGGCGCCGGCAACGGCGCGCTCCACGGCGGCGGGATCTTGCACGTCGCCTTCGACAATGTAGATGCCGTCGCGGTAAGCGGCGAGTTTTTGGGGGCTGCGAGCGAAGGCGGTGACCTGATGCCCGCGCGCCAGCGCCTGTTCGACGAGGTGTTGCCCGGTATGACCGGTGGCTCCGAAAATGGTTAGTTTCATTGGTTGTTTTTCCTTTTTCGAGGGGAATATTATAGTGGACGGGACGTGGCGTCAAAACTGAGAACGAGACGAGAATTCCACAAATTAAGGGTCGATGGCGTTTTGTACACAAGCGCCGGGTGGGTCTATATAATGAACTTTGTGTGATCTCAATTGGCAAGAGGATGCTAGGTGAACGCGGACCGTGAAGCGCAGCGGGTTGCTGCGCAGCAGGCTGTTGTAGCAAAGCTGGGTTTGGCTGCTCTCAGCGGTCTGGCGCTGGACGAGCTGATGGATAGAGCCGTGCAGCAGGTGGCGGCGACGCTGGACGTAGAGTACGCCAAGATCTTGAAGTTGCTGCCACGAGGCGAAGAGATGCTCTTGCTGGCGGGTGTGGGCTGGAAGGCGGGGCTCGTGGGCAGCGCCACCGTGGGCGCGGGAGCCGATTCGCAGGCGGGGTACACGCTGCGACAGGATGAGCCGGTGATCGTGGCCTCTCTGGCGACCGAGGAGCGCTTCAGTGGCCCGGCGCTGCTGACGGACCACAATGTGATGAGCGGCATCAGCGTCGTTATCCACGGGCACGAGCGCCCGTTTGGCGTCTTCGGCGCGCATACTGGCCGCAAGCGCGCCTTCGACGCGCACGATGCCAATTTCCTACAGGCGACAGCAAACGTGGTAGGCGAGGCTATCGAGCGACAGCGCACAGAAGACGCGCTGCGCCAGAGCGAGGAGCGCCTGGCGGTGGCCGTGGAGGCCAGCGGCGGCGGCGTTTACGAACATTCGCTGCCGCTGGGCAATGACCTCTACCACAGCGCGCGCTGGGCGGAGATTCTGGGCTATAAGCCGGAGGAGCTACCGTCAGGGCAGGCGTTTTTGCCCTGGCTTCTTGAGCGCGTGCATCCGGACGATATCGAGGCTCAGCAACAGGCCTTCGACGATTTCGTGGCCGATCGCACCAAAACGTATGACGTGGAAGTGCGTTTGCGCCATAGGGACGGACACTGGCTGTGGGTACGCAGTTTCGCCCGCGCCCTGGAACGTGACGAACAGGGACGCGTGCGGCGCCTGGCGGGGTTGATGTTTGACATTGAGAAGCGAAAACGGGCGGACGCGGAGCGCGAGCGGCTGCTGAAGTTGTTGAACCAGGAGCGCGCCAGGCTAGAGGCGCTGGCGGTGAGCCTGGAGGAGCGGGTGGCGCAGCGCACGCAGCAGCTGCAGCGGCGCACGGAACAGCTGAGGGCCACGGCGTCGAGCCTGACGGTGGCCGAACAGCGGGAAAGGGAACGAATTTCGCGCATTCTGCACGACGACCTGCAACAACTGCTCTACGCCGCTCAGATGCAGGCGACGCTCATAGAAAGTGACCTGGCGCAGAGTGCAGACGAGCGCGTGCGGGAGTCGTTGAGCGAGCTGGAGCGGTTGCACGACAGGGCAGTAGAAGTGACGCGCTCGCTGACGGTGGAGCTGAGCCCGCCGGTTCTGGAGGGAGAAGGGCTGGCGCAGGCCTTGGAGTGGCTGCAAAGGCACATGGGGCACGTCTACGGCCTGCAGGTGACGCTTACGGCGGACAAGGATATCGAGGTGAAGAGCAGCGACGCGCGCGAGTTGGTCTTTCAGATGGTGCGGGAGCTGCTGTTTAACGTGGTGAAGCACGCGGGCGTAACCGAGGCGCGGGTCGCAGTGCGCGCGCAGGGCGATCGCTGCCTGATCGAGGTGGTGGACGAGGGTTATGGCTTCGACGCGGCCGCGCTGGAGGCGGCGAATCGGGGCTCTATTGGGCTTGGCCTGCGCAGCATGCGCGAGCGGCTGAGCTTTTTTGACGGAACGCTGGATGTGGAGACGGCGCCGGGGGATGGGACGCGGGTGACGATCGGCGTTCCTTGCAGGTAGGGTCGGTGCGATGGGGGGGCTCGCCCGCCTGTTGTAGCGCAAGCATCCTGCTTGCCGCGGCGGGCGAGCACCTTCACCCTTTAGCGTCTCACCGCGGGCAGCCAGACTTTCAGCGGCGTGAACTCCATTGCGCCGATATCGCACGTGGCGGCGCCGTCCAGGTCGGTGCGGGCGTGGGCGCGCAATGTGACGGTGCACTGCACAGCGCCGCCTTCCGGCGCTTGCTGCCACAGGACGTCCACATGGCTGAGGTGGGCGTCGTGCAGGCCGGGGACATGCTGGCTCGCCTGCTTGGCGGCCAGCTCCGCTGCGGCTGTTGCCGAGGCCTGCGCGGCCTCGTCGCTTCGGGCGGGCCTCAGGGTGCCCCGCACCACGCTCATGCGGGCCACCGGCGGCGTGTCGGTGGCGTCGGGCAGGGCCATCACGCCACCAGGTCGCGGTGGATGGTCGCTGCCGCCTTGCGCGCCTGCCCCACCGCCTCGATGATGGAGGACGGCCCCAGC